>CAXUOL010000047.1:0-18593 GCA_964252435.1 uncultured Nostoc sp. | reverse complement strand
GGTTGATGGTTAAGAGGCTTGCTGCACCTTCTTAGATGTCAAATGGGTTCTATATGACAATGAGAGCAATCAAAATTATTGTTGAAAAACATAATGACGGTTACGTAGCATATCCCTTGGGTATCAAGGGGGTTGTAGTTGGCGAAGGTGACAGCTATGAAGAAGCACTAGCTGATGTTAAATCTGCTATCCACTGCCATATAGATATATTTGGTCAAGAGGTTTTAGAAGAGGAATCACCAGTCCTAGAAGCTTTTGTGGCGGAAGCTGAGGTTCCTATTTAATGGTTAAATTCCCAGTAGACGTACCTAAAGCTAAAGTAATTAAGACATTGGAATTTCTGGGATTCACTGTTATTAGGGAGCGACCTGAGCGCTGCTTTTAATTTATCCCACTCAACTCTATGACCAAATCATATCTTATTGGTTAGGTCTCTATTGGACTTAACTGAGAAGCGCTATATTCATCTTTTATTTTTGATCAAATTAATCAACCTATAAAAATCCAACAAAGGGCTTTCGATTTGCTCGATTCTACATAGTAAGCGGTGAGTCAAAAGCCCTTTATTTCATAGACTAGAGTTTTTTATCAAAGAGGAACTTCAAGTTAAGGTTGTTTTTCCTCAGCGTTCAGCCGATCCAATCGGTCATTTGCATCCTTTGCTAATCGCAACCAAGGAACACTTGACAAAAGTCCCTCTATAGCTGTGATAGACCCATCTGGGAAGTTTCCTGAAACTGACAATGCGACACCAAATAAGCTGAAGATACCACACATCGCACTCATCACCAAAGCGACGTTAAAGCTCAACTGTGCCTGCCTTAAACGTTCTTTCATGACATCGAGCTTGCTTGTTGCTTCATAGCTTGAGGTTGGATCGGTTGTTGAAACTTCAATATCAGTGTTATTTGACGCCTGTTTTCTTATGTTGTTTGATGTCATGATGTTGATTCCCGTTATCCAAATTCATATTGTGAATTCACGTTGTGTATATTATGCCTTATTTTATTTTGTTATGTGAAGGCATCTATAAAATATTGTGTTTTACTCCACTCAAAAGTAGAGTGAGGCTTGCTATGCCTGAACTTGCCAAGTCTAAGCCAGTAAAAGCATGATGAAAACCCTGTAAATAATACATCAGAAGGTAAACTGTATAATATATAACAATTTATTTTTTTCACGCTCCATGTATTTTTCTGTGTAAACTGTGTATTATAGATAATGAATTATAAGAATATATGATAAGTAAGAAATAAATGGACGAAAATGAATTCACAAAAAAAGTTCAGGAACTAACCCCCAAACCAAGGGAGGTGTTAATGCTGGTACTACAGAGTTATACAGATAAACAAATCTCAGAAAAAATCGATGCTTCAATAGCTACGGTTCGTAAACATATCCAAAATCTCTGCGATCACTTCGAGATTAAACGCGAAGTTATTGGTATAAAAAGAAACAGGCGAGAGGATTTGATTACTTTAGTAGCTCGATACAAACCTGAATTAGTCAGCGATAGCTTTTCTGCGCTCACAAATAACTTTATAACAGTAGATACAGATTTAACTCAGCCAAACACGATACCCTATGTGCGCCAAGATGGGGTTGAAATACCAGATGTCTCCGTTTTCCACGGTAGACAAGAAGAACTGAATAAACTAAAGCAATGGATTATTGATAACAAGTCTCAAGTAGTAGCTATTTGGGGAATGGCGGGAATTGGTAAAAGCCTGCTAGCAGCCAAGTTAGCCGATGAGATTAAAGGTGAATTTGATCATAAGATTATCTGGCGATCGCTGGAGCATCCCAAAGCGATCACCAAGTTTAACGAAGATTTAATTTTATTTCAAGATTCTCGCTGTCTTCTCGTACTAGATAATTGGGATACTATTTTAAAAAAAGGTGATTTTGCCGGGCAGTATGAAGAAAAATACAAGGAATATGGTCAACTTATAAGACAGTTGGCAAAAGAACACCAACAAAGCTGTTTAGTAATAACCAGCCGAGAAAAACCTAGAGAAATTGCTTTACTTGAAGAAGAAACCGTCTTTGTTCATTCATTACGACTTGAGGGTTTGCAACAAGATGATGCCAAAGCAATCTTGAAAGCAAAAGAATTGTCTGGAGAGAAAAGATGGGGAACGCTCATTCATCTGTATCGCGGTAATCCATTCGCCTTAAAAATTATTTCAACCACAATTAAAGAGTTATTTGGAGGTGATGTTTCCGCATTTATTGAGCAAAGCTTATCAGCAGTTATTATGGATATAACTGACCTGATACAAAAACAGTTTGAGCGCTTAACTGATTTAGAAAAAGATATTATGTACTGGTTAGCAATTGAACAAGATTCGATTTTCAAAGATAATATTCCTTATTTACAAGCAATTGCTCAAATTTCTGAATCTGTTTCACTAACAAAGTTGCAAAATGTTTCTTTACTAGTATCCCCATTAGACTTTTTAAATGCTCTGAATTCTTTAGCCAAGAGAGATTTAATCGAAAAAGGCAAAGCGACTTACACCCTTCAACCAGCAGTATGGGAGTACGTTAGAAATAAATTCATCGAAGAAGTTTGTCAAGAAATTCAGACATTTAATAAAACTCATAAGCTGAAGCTACTTAAGAGCCACGCTTTGAAGAAATCTTTAGATAAAAATCTCAAAGAGACTCATACAAACCATATTCTGACTTTAATTCACAATAGGTTATATCTAGAAGGAAATTTTCAAGAATCGCTAGATGCTATCAAAGAAATGGTACAAGGTAAATCACAGCTAGAGGTTGGTTATGCAGCAGAAAACATAGAAAATATACTAACAGTATTTCAATAATTGTAATAATTAAGGTTACACCACCTTACCTTGCAACTAACAATAAAGTTACCTCTTTTCCTACTAAAAAAATAGAACTATCTATAGATATTCACGATTTAGTACTGATTTAGATTAAGGAAATGGCTAAGTATAGTGTGGGAGATTTTATGAGTCTCGAAAGAGGACAAGAAATAAGAGGACGCTACAGAATTATTCGAGAGTTAAAAAAAGGTGGTCAAGGTCAAACTTACTTAGCAGAGGATTGTAATCAAGAAGATTCCAGTCAAAATCATTGTGTAGTTAAACAACTCAACCAGCGCAAATTAACTGATAAATCAACTTTATCAACAGCAAGAATGCGTTTTGAGATAGAAGCAGAAACTTTAAAAAAGTTAGGTATCCATCCTCAAATACCCGCACTTATTGATTATTTTGAAGAGGAACAAGAATTATATTTGGTTCAAGAGTACATTGACGGTTCTGATCTGAAGCAGAAGCTAGAAGAGAGTGGCCCTTGGAAAGAACAAGATGTTATCAGTATGTTAAAGGAGATTTTACCAACCCTAACATATATTCATCAACAAAAAATTATACATAGAGATATCAAACCATCAAATTTAGTCATGCGAGAGCATGATAATAAAATATTTGTGATTGATTTTGGGATTGTAAAAGAACTCAACAATTTATTAACAAGCTTCACAGCAACAGGTCAATCTCCTGGTACGTTAATATATATGGCACCAGAACACAGGAAAAACAAACCGTGTTTTAGCAGTGATCTCTATTCATTGGGGTTAGTCGCAATTGAAGCTTTAATTGGAGAATACTCACCCCCAGTTTTGGAAACAGGTGAAGTCATTTGGTCTCAGGAAGAGATTAGCAGAGATTTAGCAGATATTTTAAAAAAAATGGTGCATCATTCAGTACAACACCGCTATGAATCTGCACAAGAGGTTTTCGAGCATCTTATGAATATCCCTCTACAGCCTTCTACTATTATTCATGGAAGATATAAAATTCAGCGCAGAATTGGCTAGTTAAACAAAATTAAAGGAGAATTTATGAATAAAATCAAGTTTCGTCAGACTTACATTGTCACAGACGAGCAGTTAAAAAACCAACCAGAACGTGTTCTGAAGCATTTAAAGACAAGAAACTGTAATCAACCAGTAATCAAGCAAGCAATAACTTGCTTTAATACAGAAATAGAAAAGTTAAAAAAATTAAATTATAGCCAGTGTAAAATTGCACAAATTATCGAATCATTTGAGGAGCAGCAAGAATTTTATATAGTTTATGAATACATTAATGGCGATAATTTAAGTAATCAAATTACAAATAATAGTTTTTGGGATGAAGCAGAAGTTATAGATTTATTACAACAGGTTTTAGAGATATTAAAGTATATTCATCAAGAGGGTGTCAAACACTTCAATATTAAACCTTCAAATTTAGTAAAACGGAGTGATGGCAAAATATTTTTAATTGATTTTGGCGGAGTTAATGAAATATCTACTTTAACTTTTAATGATGAAACGCAAATAGTCTCAAAACAACCAGTAGGTACTAAAGGCTATATGCCACCTGAGCAAGAAAATGGTCTTCTGTTGTACTCAAATTGTGATTTATATGCTTTGGGTATGACGGCAATTCAAGCTTTAACTGGAGTTTCTCCCGATAATATTGAGAAGCATCCACAAACAAATAAAATTATTTGGCCAAATAAGAGACAAGTTGATAAAAAGCTAACAGAAATTTTAGATAAGATGGTACACATTGACTTTAGAGAACGTTATCAGTCAGCAGATGAGGTCTTAAAAGATTTGTCTCAAGTAACAGCCAGACCACAATACAAGAATCTAAAAAAACTACTGTTTATATTACCGACTATAGTCATTATCTTTTTAATAGGGGATAAAATACGGGAAAAACATAATGTAAAATTTAATGGTTTAGTAAAACCAGAGGAAACAATTGTACCGCCATTGTCCCCCGCAACCGTTAAGCCTTCTCAGCCCCCATTATTATTGGAAGAAGCGTTAAATAATATAGACATTACAATTGGTGGCTCCAATAGCACGGCAAAAATTAAGACAGTTATCAAAAATAGCTTTGAGAAGAAGTATGTAACTTCTCGTATAATCCTAGTTCCCGGAAGTTCTGGTAAGGGAATTGATGACATTGAAACAGGTAGCGTAGATATTGCAGCTTCTTCTCGTCCTTTGACTCTTCAAGAACAAAATCAAAATAATTTAGTATCAGTGCCTATAGCCGAAGATAAATTGGTATTTGTGACAGGAATAAATAATGCCTATAAAAAAGGATTTACGCAAGATCAAATTAGGCAAATTTTCGTAGGTAATATCACTAATTGGTTTGACCTGGGAGAAGCAAAAAAAACCATTAGAGTGATTATGAAACCGTTAGATAGTGGTACTACTACAAGTGTGAAAGATATTGTGTTAAAAGGGGAAAATTTTGGCAATAAGCCTAACTTTAAAATATTACCAACAGACAATGACACTCAACTTTTGGTTCCAGAATTAGGAACTGATGGGATTGGTTATGCCAGTTCGTTGAATATAGCAAACCACCAAACTGTTAGGGTTCAGCGAATTGATGGTCATAAGTGGAATGACAAAAATTATCCTTACAAACGCAATCTATTCTTTGTTTACAAATATCCGCCTAGTAAAAAAATTCAAGCATTTATGGAATATCTAAAATCTTCAGAAGTACAACAAGAAATTAAAAATGTGACAAATATAACCGAATCTTGATTACGGGCGGGCGAGACGCCCACCCTACAATAAATAGTTGGATATTTTTTTATTTTGAACTCCCTTAGAGAGTGAAAAAATCAGGGAGAAGAATTAATAACCTATGCCCAATGCCCCATTCCTCATTCCCCATATCCAATTAATAATGAGTTGCCGACTTGCGATGATGCACAGCTGTAACGCCATCATTATCTAACAATTTGCCATTCTCGACAGTTGCATAAACCAGCCAGTGGTCGCCAGATTCCATCCGGTTTTGTACGGAACATTCGAGATATGCTAGAGCATCCGTAAGTATGGGAGAACCGCTTTCCGTTTCTTCGGCGGCGACATCAGCAAATCGGTCTTGTCCTGGGCCAAAAGGTTTGAGGAAGTGCTTCATCAATCCCAAATGATTCCCTTCTTTAAGAATATTGAGCACAAATTTGTTTCCTGTATGGGTCAGTGTTTCTACTGCACGCTCTTTAGCTACAGCTATGGTTAAACCAGGGGGACTAAAGCTAGCTTGAGACACCCAAGAAGCTAACATGGCACTAGAGCGATCGCCTTCTTTGGCTGTGAGAACGCAAAGAGAACCGACAATCCGACCAACTGCTTGTTCTACATTTGTTGCAGGTTGACGTGATGATCGCACTTTTCTCGCTTTCTTCAGTACTTGGGCAAAGTCAGTTCCAGCTTCTTCGCATAATTGTAAGGTGGCATCGTCGGGTTTGAATTTTACGCGGATGGTATCAAAACCGAACCGATAGCCAGCATCTTTTAATTTACTTTCAATTAAATCAACCGCTTCCCCACTCCAGCCAAAGGAACCAAAAGCACCAGCGAGTTTATTGTTAGTAGCCGTGGATAGCACAATTCCTAATGCTGTTTGCACAGGTGTGGGTGCATGACCGCCGAGGGTGGGAGAACCAATGATGAAACCACCCGCTTTTTCCACAGCCGCTCGGATTTCTTCTGGTTCCGTAAATTCGCAGTTAATCGATTCTACGGCAACGCCAGCTTTTGTAATCCCACGAGCGATCGCTTGGGCTAATGTGGCTGTATTTCCATAAGCTGATGCATAAATCAACGCTACTGTCAAGTCAGCAGATGCTTGCTGTTGAATCCATTCCCGATAAGCTTTGGTTAGGTCGATCAAGCCATAGCGCACCAAAGGCCCGTGTCCAGTGCCATACATTCTCACGGAAAAATCAGCAAGTTTATCCAACGCTGTTTCAACTTGACGAGCGTGGGGAGCCATGAGGCAATCAAAATAATAGCGCCGATCTTCGTTATATATTTCCCAGCCTTCATCAAATACCTGATCTCCACAAACGTGCGCCCCAAATAACTTATCTGTGTATAGAATTTCTGTTTGGGGATCGTAGGTGCAAAGTTGATCTGCATAGCGGGGATTGGGGGTAGGAATAAATTGTAAATTATGCCCGTTACCCAAATCTAAAGTTTCTTCGCCCCGCATCACAAGAATTTGCAAATCTGGATTTTCCAGCGCCGCACGTAAATTTATCGCCCCTGGATTAGAACACACAAAAGTGATTTGTGGGGCAATTTCTAACAAAGCTTTTAAAGTTGCAGCGCGGTTAGGATTTACGTGTCCCAAAATTACATAATCTAAATCTTCGAGATGGAAACGTTGTTGCAAAGCTTCTAAATAAATTTGCGTAAACGTTTCCCCTGGAGGATCGATAATGGCGCTTTTATCGCTTTCGATTAAATAAGAATTAGCAGTTGTACCCTTAGCAAGAGCATATTCAATTTCAAATCTCAGCCTTGACCAACTGCGCGATCGCAGTATTCTCGTATCTGTAGCAATGGGGAAAACTTGAACGTCACGGGGTTTGTTTTTTGACATGGCTAAAACAGGAGTTAGGAGTTAAGAGTTAGGAGTTAGGAGTTAGGAGGTAGGAGTTAGGAGTTGAAGAAAGTCGTTAATCTAAATCTTTTAACTTCCGTTGTACAAACGATATTTTTTATTTAACTCGTTGCTACAACTCCTAATTTTTAACTTCTAACTCCTAACTTCTAATTTTTAACTCCTAACTCCTAACTCCTAACTTTTTAGTAGTGGTTGCCGACTTTACGATGATGCACAGCAGTCAAACTTTCTGGCTTAGAAACCCCTCCGGCATAGACTGTGCTATATACTCCCCAATGGTCGCCGCAATCCATTCTACTGATGACTTCGCACTCCATGTAGGCGAGGGCGTCGTTGAGGATGGGCGCACCATTTTCGGCTGGCTGAGTTCTCACACCTTCAAAGCGGTCAGCACCAGGGGCGAACCGTTTCAAAAAGTGTTTCATTAATGGTTGGAAATTGCCTTCTTCTAAAACGTTGAGAACAAAGCGATCGCCTACTTGCATGAGTGATTCAATTGCCCGATCTTTGGCGACTGCAATGGAGAATCCCAATGGTTTAAAGCTAGCTTGAGCAACCCAAGAGGCTAGCATGGCACTAGAAACATCGCCTTTTTTAGCAGTAATAATATATAACCCACCGCTAATTCTCCCTAGTGCTTTATCTAAGTCAGCACCAAGAGATTTCATCGCTTTGATGTTGCGATCGCGTGTTACCCATTGAGCTAAGTCTGTACCCGCTTCTTCACACAGCTTGTAAGTATTTTCTGTGGGCGTTTGTTTAATCCGAATCGCTGGAAAAACTGTTGTCAAACCCAAATTACGGAATTTACTTACCAAAGGATCTATTGGCTCATCATCGCCACCACCAGTTTCAAATAAGCCGATCGCTTGCTTTTCTTTGGCAGATCCTAAAACTGTGCTGAGTGCAGATTGGATGCTCGCAGCTCCAGAAGCCGGAGGTAAACCAACGATTAGCCCAGCACAACGGCTAACTAATTCCCGCAGTTCTTGTAAATCGACTTCCGATCCCAAATCGACAATTTCCACGGCGACACCAGTTTTACTGATACCGTTGGCAATTGCTTGTGCAAGGCGATCGCTATATCCGTATTCAGAAACGTAAAATATTCTAACTGCCGTTTCTGCCTTGGTTTGGCTTTGGCTCCAAGTGCGATAACGTCCAACTAGTTCTTCAACATTATGAGATAATAATGGCCCGTGTCCTGTGGCGATCGTGTCGATGGTTTTCAGTTCCGCCATCCGCTTCAGGGCAGACAGAACCGATCGGGCATTCGGCCCCATCAAGCAATCGTAGTAGTAATGAAAGTCTTCTTCGATAGCTGCTAAGTCTTCATCAAAGGTGCTATCTGAGCAATAGTGCAACCCAAAAGCGTCGCAGGTATAGAGAATTTTGGTTTTGTGGTCGAAGCTGAAAATGGTATCCGGCCAATGTAAATTTGGGGCAATCACGAATTCAAATTCATGACCGTTGCCCAAATCTAAGCGATCGCCATTTTTCACAATCCGCCGTTTAAATGGCTGATGTACCAAATTCTCCAGAAATTGAATTGCTACTTTAGAACCGACAACGGTTATTTCTGGAGCCATTTGCAACAAATCTTTAACTAAACCGCTATGGTCTGGCTCAGTGTGGCTGATAATTAAATAATCAATCTCTGTTGGGTTGATTAGTCCGGTGAGCGTATCGAAGTATAGTTGACGAAACTTTTCATGGGAGGTATCAACTAAGGCAGTCTGCTCCCCACGGATGAGAAACGAGTTATAAGTAGTACCGTTTTGCAGACCAAACTCAATATCGAAGCGATCGCGATCCCAATCCAAAGAGCGAATAGCTGTTGTCTCTTGAGCAATCTCTACAGTCTGTATGGTGAGCCGTTTTTCAATTTTTTCGGTGAGTGCTACCATAACTCCCTCCTTGACACAATGAGTATTTGTTCCTCTTCTTTTATTGTTACACGGCTTGAATGTTAATTTTTATTAAAAACCCTATAGTTGACTTAAAAAAGTTAAAAGTGTGAAATCGCAGAGGCACAGAGAGGAAATTTGGCTAGCCTTGGAAATTGGTAATTCTCGGCTGCATTGGGCATTGTTTTTAGGCGATAAACTTTACTCAGCTTGGGATACCGACTATTTTTCTGAGTCTGTCATCCAACATCTAGCTGAATGTCAAACCCTAGATGAATTATTACTGGCTATTTCTCCACCCCATCAACAAAGTAATTTTCTCACAAATACTGCACCCTTTTGCGCTTTTGTCTCTCTGTCCCCGTGCCCTCTTCTCCTCGCCTCGGTAGTTCCCAGCCAAACTGCTATTTGGCAGACTTACCCAAATACTCGCATTATTACCTTAGATCAAATATTACTAACAGGCATGTATCCCACATTAGGAATTGACCGGGCTTTAGCTTTGTGGGGTGCGGCGAAAATTTGGGGTTTTCCGATGTTGGTAATTGATGCTGGGACAGCGCTAACTTTCACGGCTGTGGATGCTAATGATTGTCTAGTTGGAGGTGCAATTTTGCCGGGATTAGGTTTGCAATTTGCAACTCTCGGTCAACAAACAGGACAATTACCATTAGTGGAAATACAATATTTTCCGTCTCTACCACCACGTTTTGCTCTCAATACTACAGAAGCAATTCAAAGTGGAGTGATTTACACTCTGCTAGCTGGAATCAAAGATTTTATTGAAGCGTGGTTGCAATTATTTCCTAATGGGAAGATTGCGATTAAAGGGGGCGATCGCACTTTATTACTAAATTATCTGCAAGCCTTATATCCTGAAATAGCAACATATTTAATTGTGGAACCAAATTTAATTTTTTGGGGAATGAGGGAAATATTTAGAAATCATGAGTGAGCAGTGATGAATTAAGTATACCCGTCCAAAATCTAACCCAGGCACAAAAAAAATGGTAGAAAGTAAAATTAGCAGTCTACCACTTTGATTTAAAATGTGTATTGTCTTGATTACATCCAAAAATACCCTGGAACAAAAAATATTTTGGGTATTAGTCATGAACAGTTTCAAGCGCTACTTCAATCAGCTTTAAAAGAACATTTCCAAATCCAGAAGGAAAAAGACTCATCTGAAAGTAAGGATTAAGTATCCAGGGGTAAGACGGAAAGAATTATTATCAACTTCAGAGTAAATATGTCTATATCTATTTTATCTGAGGCAGATACCAACGTTTGAAATACTAGGAATGTTGTTTGGTGTATCTAAAAGTGAAGGAACTACACCTTAACAGGTGATGTTTTTCAGCTTAGTAACTAGGTTGGCTGGAATTAAAAAGGTACAAATCCCAATGCAGTAAGTGCTTGAAAATTCAGTTAAGGTGCTAAAGTCGAGCATTAGTTTACTGAGATTGATTTGGATTCAAGTTGCGATCGCCCATTATCGTCATGCGATAGGGCCGCCATTCCATGTTCTTGAGCACGCAGCTCTTGATTAGATATTTCTGGCTCCTTAATATAGACCGAACTCAGTAAGATATTCAGGACTCCACTTTCTTCAGCCTGACGGACAGCGCAATGCGTAATCAATTCACCCACATTCAGAATCACGTTGTCTTCTGGATCAAGAATGACGCGGGTAACAGGACGACCCAGTGCTTGTTCAATTCGTTGCTTCCTCATCGCCCGTGTGCTGCGTGTTTGTAGCATTTCTGCCTTCTGTTTCAAGGCTTGCCAGAAAGTGTTGAGGTTCTCTTGGGCGACACTTGCCCCCTGGCGCAGTTGAACTTTGGTTTCTAACCATGTATCACTTGTGGTAGAACGAACTGCGGTTGCCAGAGCCAGACCAGCAGCGTTGAGTAATTCTGCTTGTTTACCGTAAGTCTGGGCACGAGCAAGGACGGATTCAGTTACAATCTGCCCAGATGCCGCAATAATTAAGCCATCGTCAGCACGCACCGTTTGCAGGACTCTGCGCCCTCTTACCTGCTGGATCGCCTGTGCTGTCAGCGCATTAACGGAGTGACGTAGGTTAGCAGCACTGCTCATCGTTGCGCTCCCAATTCGATTGCTAGTAGATTCTGTTGCTGCTTGCAAATTGCGGCTGATGTTTGCAGTCAGACTGCCACCGGTAGCTCGATAGAGTTCATCAAGGATACCCATACGAGCGGCCGCTTCTGCATCAACTAGCGTGACTTCTTGGCCTTGTAGTAGGAGTACACTACCGACTGGAGTTAGTACATCTCGCTCAACATGCTTGCCAATCACGTATACCTTTTGCTCGGCAGGGTCAACCAAATTATTTGTCAGGGAGGCAGCTGCATCTCGATTGAGGTCTTGCAGTTTGCTGCTAGTAGCATCAGTTGCGGCTTGTAATTGCTCACCTGCATTCTGGCTGGCTGACTGTAGCCTGCGGTTCACGTTCTCTACTGAGCTTTGTAATTGCTCGCCTGCATTTTGGCTGGCTGACTGTAGCCTGCGGTTCACGTTCTCTACTGAGCTTTGCAGTTGCTCACCTGCATTTTGGCTGGCTGACTGTAGCCTACGGTTAGCCGTTTGAGCCGATTCTTGGAACCTGTCTTCAGTTGCTTGGACGGCTCCCCGGATACCACCGACCTGTTCTTCCATCATCTGAGCAGTTTCTGGAGGCACAAAGGCAACATCATCACCAATTGTCAGTGCTTCTGGAGCAGGAACAAACGATCGCCCCGAGTAAGCATCGGCAAATACACCGCCAGAAACTTCGTATCCTTCCACCAGTCCACTATGCTCATCAAAGAACAAATCCACCAGTCCACCAAGGTAAAGTCCCTCAGTGGTCAGAATTCTCGTTCCTCTGAGTACGATATTCTGGTGCAGAATCTCTTTAATTGCAGGGACACGATGTGCCTTAACAACAGATTCTTTCGATTTAACTATGATCGCATCTGACCCGATCGCTTGCACCTCTTGTAGGGGAATAACTTTTGCATCCCGAAACAGTCCCTTCTCTTCAACCAGAAAACCCAAAAGTTGATTGCGTTTGTGATCAAAAATTAAATCTAGAATTCGCTGAATTTTCTGACCCTTGTCAGAGGTGACAACTACTTTATCGATCACATCACTACCTTTACGCATTTCTCTATCCCTCGCAGTTATTATTGATTGGGTTGTCCAGTGACTTGTTCATTGGTTGGCTGAATTTTTAGCTGAAAATATCGTCCCTCTCTGCCAAAACCAGGAATGATGTCAATAACGCCAAAGTATTCCAGGAATACCCCAAAAATGGCGACAAGGATAATGAGAACGGTGATATTTGCTCCAGTATTAGAGCGTTGTCCTACGAGTCTAGGCATTTTTTTCCTCTTATTTATTATTGTTTTTTTATCACCAAGCTTGCTATAAAAATCAGATAAGGTTGTTTACATCATTATTAATTGGATGTACATATCTATCTACCTACCCGCATATACTATCGCTCAGTTTGTTCTTCAAAAATAAATAAATTCCACAAAAAATATGGGCATTTGATTATTTGAATTTTCCTAAGCAATGGTTTGAGTCATTTTAATTAGCGCTCGTGCTGATGATGGGGCGGCTTAATTTAACAGACACCCCTATACATCTGTACAACGATCAACTAAAAAGCCGAGTTCTGCTTGACTACAAGTATTCAAACACACATCATAGTGGCGAACAAAAAGTTTTTCATTCGCCACTATGATGTGGTTAGCTCAAAGTCTGTGATTCTTGTCTGCCTAAAATTTGTTTTTGAAGCAAACGAATTTCTGCTACTAATTCTTGCCGAGTGGAACCTTTGAGCAAGTAGCGGAAAGTAAACCAAACTGTGTAACCCAGTCCAATTAACTCTAAAATTGGAGAAACTAATGGAATATCATTTATTGCGTTCAGTACTGCTAGAAATATTCTCAGTGTCGTAACCGTTATTACAAGCAAAGCAAAGCTGATAATTGGTAGTTTGTATTCTTGGTAGAACCTACCTATGTACTCAGGTAGTTGTGCCAAAAATGTAGAAATCTGTCTACCAATTCTTTGCCATTGTTCTTCAGTTTCCGAGGCAGGCGGTAACATTGGCAAGTTTCCAGCCTCTAAACCTTTAAGTGCTTCTATCCGGTTTTGGGAGGCAGCATCGACGTATTGCTGTTGCTGTAATTCAGTTTCCATAATTCTCTCCTAATTTTCTGCAATGAGAACAGTTTTAAAGTTTAGGCTTTGTTGCTATCAACTTTGGCAACGGTTGCTTTAACAACTACATTTTTAACGCCTTTTATTTCCTTAGCTATGAAATTTTGACTCTACACAGTGAGTTAAACAGTTTCATGGCGGCAGTTAATAATGATAACAGTAGGGTCTTCACTGTTGTTATCATTGTTGACTGTTTGACGAACTCCTCTGTTGTCACCTGCGGAGGCATCATCAATAATAAAATCCTCAATTCCTCGCCGTTTGAGAATCGCTTTTGCAAGCTTACTCTCAGTAGCATTGCCTTTAATTATTACTAAGTAATCATCTCGATTGAAGCGATCGCTTAATTTCTTAGGGCTTTAATAATATCTTGGCATTTTCATATTAGTTGAGCATCAATCTCTTGGAGTAAGTTTTTTTTCTCTAGAGTGAGATTAGGACTTCAACTCAAATAATAAGAGCTAAAAAAAATATCACAATATTTGATTAAAATGTAAGCTTGTAAAAAATTTAACTAGCTAAAAATTCTGAATATATAATATGAGTTTGGCTGAGTTTTAAAAGGATTTATCTAAATTAAATGTGCTAAATTATAAAAAAGAAATAGTACGTTTTTAAGGAATAAAATAATGCCACTGCAAAAAATAAGTGAATTTGATACAGACTACCGGGATGCTATTCAAGGTAACGACATCAAAGGAATGGATGTGTATGTTCAAGGAACTGATGAGAAGATTGGCACGGTAAGTGATGCTGTAGTAGACGAACAAGGAGCGTTCCGCTATTTAATTGTTGACTTAGGCCTTTGGATTTTTGGCAAGAAAGTATTACTACCAGTAGGGAAATCGCGTATTGACTCTAGAGCAAACCGTGTATATGCCGTTGGTATCACAAAAGAGCAAGCAGAAAAGTTGCCTGAATATCAAGAACACACAGCGCTTGATTACGACTATGAAGAACGGGTGCGTGGAGGATATCGTACACCGTCTGTAGGAAGTTCAGCTGCGGTAGCATCGACAGATGGTCGTACTGCTCCCACTTACGATCGCAACAACTACACATACGCAAACGACGCGGATCTGTATGATGTCAACGCTCATGAAGACCAAACCTTCAAACTCTACGAAGAAAGGTTGGTTGCCAACAAACAACGCCGGAAAACTGGAGAAGTGACAATTGGCAAGCACGTTGAAACAGAAACTGTAAGAGTTTCTGTTCCAGTGGAAAAAGAGCGAGTCGTGATTGAGCGAGTTACTCCTCAAGATGCAGGCAAAGTTGTGTCTGCTGAAACAGCTAACTTCGGTGAGAACGAAGTAGCACGTATAGAACTCTATGAAGAAGTTGCTGATGTCCAGAAAGAAGCTTTTGTGCGCGAAGAAGTCAGAGTCCAAAAAGTTGTAGACAAAGAAACCGTTGAAGTTAAAGAAACTATTCGACGTGAAGAGTTAGATGTTGATGCTGAGGGTCGTACTATTGAGGAAAAAACTGGTAAGTTGCCCAAAGACCGTATTTAAGAAGACTGCTTTTAGGCTTCATCCCTTGTCAGACAATACAGAGATTCCAGGCTGAGTCTGGAATCTCTTCAAGGGTTTTCGGCATTTTTGTGATCGAGCAGAACTCTTGAGAGTACATAAACAAAAAAGTATTGGCCGCCTCAACCAATTTAAGCAAATTTGTTTTATACCATTGACTCCTGAAACGATGCCAAAAGCAGCCGAATTATGGGCATGGGTACGAAACTAGGGGAAGCCTACGGCAAGATAATGACAGCTTGGATGGTGATGTAATTCTAGCTGTTCAAGCAATTCTCCAATTGAAGAGTTTTGATCAGGTCATAGTTGTGACAACAAACTTGAAACACATAAGCTGTTGTGCATACAAGTTGCACAATTTAAATTGTGGGTAAGAACTTCAAACCCTCTCCCCTGCTCCTCTGCTCCTCTGCTCCCCTGCGGTCTCAATGTGTAAATTAAGTACTTAACAGCTTATCACGCTTTGAGAGCGAAGGAATATGTGTAGCAGATTGGCAGCAAACTCTCAATGATTTAGCTTAATTGGTTGAGTTCACGGCTTTTGAGATACGTAACCCGCTTTCCTCTAATTACTAATTTCCTTTAATAAACTCCCGAATCTCAACCGCCACAACCCCAGCACAAGATTCTGGTAAGTCATTTCCGGCATGGGCAATCATTTTCAACTCGACTTTCGGCATCAGTTGAGCATAAACCCGACTCTTAGCTAAAGCATCTGGTGTATCTTGGCCACCTTGTAAAATCAAAACCGGCACATCTATCATGTAAAGCCGCTTTTGCACTAATTCTGCTTCAATTTCTATTTGTCGCCGTTTAAAAAGTAACTGGCAACCGATGGGATACGGCAATAGCGACTGACGCAGCTGCAAGTCTTGTGCAATTTTTTCATGCCAACCCAGGATTTTAGTCAAGGGAGTTAGCGATCGCAAAAATTTAACTATTAGTGGTGGATAATTCAATAATTGCCGCATCTTCTGGCAATACTCTTCTTGTCCTGCTATCTCTACGCCCTCTGGTGCTAGCAGTACCACACCATCAACTTTCTCTGGATACTTTAAAGCATAGCTAGCAGCAATCCAACCCCCAAGAGAATGCCCCACTAAATATACTTTTTCTAGCTTCACAGCTTGCAAAAATTCAGCTAGACACTCAACTTGTAAATCTATCGAATGGTGGATATTAGGATTTTCTGATTCACCAAACCCTAACAAATCAGGTGCAAAACAATGAAAATCTTGTGCAAGGGATTCCATCACAGATAACCATTGACTGCTCTCATTCCAAGCACCATGTAAAAAAATTATAGGAGTTTTTTCACCGACTTCACGCCAGAATAATAGCCCTTGAGAAAGCTTTCTTCGGGAGTTACGGAATAGTATATCCATTTTATTTAGTAGTTAACTTTTAGCACCATAATAAATAGTCATTAGTCATTAGTCATTAGTTTTGGACAAATTACAAACAGACAAGTGTGAGCCAAACGCGAATAGCGTCTCATAGAGAAACTTCCTTAGATCATATACTTTGGCGGCAAATGACAAAGGACTAATGACTAATGAAAAAATATTGTTATGCCAGTGTTGTTAAGCCATTCAAGTAGTCTTGCAACTGCCGAGTATGGTCGTGAGACATTTTTCCTGAAGGTAGTAAACTGGGAAAGAAAGCTTGGATTTCCATGACTTCTAACGTGTCTTGAATCTCCATTGTCCCATGCACTTCGGCTTCAACGACAATACAAATTGAATGAATTCTGGGATCGCGGTCTGGTGCAGAGTAAACTCCTACTAAACGGTTAATTTTCACCAATTCTAGCCCGGTTTCCTCCATCAATTCCCGGCGGACTGTATTGGGAATATCTTCTCCCCAATCTACAATCCCTCCAGGCAATGACCAAAGACCATTGTCGCGCCGCCGGATCAGTACAATCCGACCATCGGGTAAAATTGGGATGATACTAGTGCCAGTAATGGGATGACGAAATATTATACCCAATACTGTTTGTCCAATACGCCATAAGCTACGTGTGGACTCTACAGCTGCCGGAAAAAAAGCAATAACGTTCAATCTTCAAAATTTATGTGTTGTATTCTATAGTTCCCTACCACTTACATAAGCTCAACTAATAAAACTTTTGTTGAGTTTTGTTTTATACAAAAATGTTTGTGGATTGAGATTTTATTCTCACGATTTACGTAGAATATTATCAATTCTAACATCAAGTTTCATGAGAAGCACTGTATTTATATATACATAATATTTCTTGAACCAAGTAAATTTTCAGTTTATAGCTAGCATTAGTGCTGCTGAAACAAGCTGTTACTAATAGATTTTTAGAACACATTAAAAAAAATAATATGAATAATAAGACAAAATCCAAAATTCTGAATTTATAAGAGGCAATTAAATAGGATTTAAAATCTACAATTAATTAAAGACTACTAAATCAAAAATTAGACTCTATGCTTAAACTTACCTATACCTCCTGAATTATTTCTTGAGAATATTGGTTTGTTTCAAGAACAACAACTAATGAGCTAATTTACAATCATTTGACAGATTCGAATCTCAGAAAAGATATTTTTCGTCTTACTGGCAGGGATAATTCAGAATTTTTCTTGACAAAGTTAGGTATAATGCGATAGACTAGTACACTGTTTAAAGCGTATTTCTTGCTGCACTAGGCTAAAAGTATATCAATAACATTGGTAGCTAATATTGCCTACGTGATGCCTAGTTGCTACTTTTTTGTTGTTTATTAATAGAGGTGAACATGGCCAAGCGCCGTAACCCGAAAAAAGAAAAGGCGCTACGTAACCAGGCGTATGCCAGAAAGTTTCGTAAACGGACTACGACAGGAAGAATGCAGAGAAGGTTCCAACAAAGACCACCAAAGAGTGAGGAAGAAGAAGGCGCAGCAGCAGCTGACACTGAATAAGCTGCCTGCCTAAATCCTTATTGTTTGGGTTATTTACCATTTGGGGCGCACATTTATTTGTACGCCCTTATTTATTTTTGGGGATTGGGCGTTAGGAGTGCTGAGTGCTGAGTGCTGAGTGCTGAGTTAGGAGTTAGGAGTTAGGAGTTAGGAGTTAGGAGTTTGGAGTTAGGAGTTAGGAGTTTGGAGTTAGGAGTTTTGTTTATCTCCTTATCTCCCAATACAGTTCAGTTAAGCATTTCTTTCTTCTCTTTGCGTCCTTCGCGTCCTTAGCGGTTCGTTAAAAAAATTGACTTTAGCAAAGAATTTTAGCCTTAACTGAACCGTATTGCCTTATCTCCCTGATTTCCCCAGTCCCTCTATTGAGTAATTTGAGCGCGGGCGGCTACGAGTGCTTTGTTTACCTGTACAAAGCCAGTTCCTCCGTAACTGTTGCGGGCAGCAACAACTTGACGGGGGGATATCGCCTCATAAATATCTGCTGCAAATGCCGGATGTAGTTGTTGCCACT
>CAXUOL010000046.1:0-18926 GCA_964252435.1 uncultured Nostoc sp. | reverse complement strand
TATTAAACTAGGTGTATCCAGCGCGTGAAGCTATTCGTATACCACACTCCTGAATTGACTCCAACGGGTAAAGCGCCAGAATGTGCGATCGCAGTCGATGTCTTGCGAGCCACTAGCACAATTGCGACAGTTTTGGCAGCTGGAGGCGAAGCTGTACAAGTATTCAGCGATTTAGATCGGTTAATTGAAGTTAGCGAAAAATGGCCTGCTGAAAAACGTCTGCGGGCTGGAGAACGCGGTGGCGCGAAAGTAGCTGGTTTTGAGTTGGGTAACTCTCCCCTCGACTGCACACCAGAATTGGTAGAAGGGCGGCGTTTGTTTATCAGTACCACAAATGGCACTCGTGCTTTACAACGGGTACAAGACTCTCCAAATCTATTAGCAGCAGCCTTGATTAACCGAGCGGCGGTGGTGCAATTTCTTCTAGAGTTGCAACCAGAGACAGTGTGGATTGTCGGTTCCGGTTGGGAAGGTAGTTTTTCTTTAGAGGATACAGTTTGTGCAGGTGCGATCGCTCATAGTATTTTGCAGCAAACCGAGTTGTTACCTGAAGAACTCGCTGGGAATGATGAAGTAATTAGTGCGATCGCTCTTTACTCTCAATGGCAAGATAACTTATTAGGATTACTTCACCAAGCTAGTCATGGCCAACGATTGTTACGTCTTGACTGTCAAGAAGATTTAAAATATTGTTCCCAAACTGATATTTTACATGTTTTGCCCATACAACATGAAACGGGAGTATTAAAAAGTCAAAGGGAGTAGGGAATGGGGAAGATGAGGGGGATGAGGGAGATAAGGGAGATGAGGGGACAAGGGGACAAGGAGATAAACAAAACTCCTAACTCTTAACTCCTAACTCTTAACTCCTAACTCTTAACTCCTCACTCTTAACTCCTCACTCAGCACTCCTTATACCCCATGTCCAATTTTCAAATCTGTGAGCATTTGCCCAAGTCTTTGTCGCCAATGGGAAGGATAAGTCCCTAAAATCGCGGAAATTTTTCCACAAGCCAGGACGGAATAAGCAGGGCGACGGGCTAGTGTCGGATATTCGGCAGTTGTAATGGGGATAATACGTTCAACTTTCAAAGGGAAGCCTAGTTGTTGTGCTTCTTCAAAAATAGCAACGGCAAAGTCATACCAGCTAGCAACGCCGCTATTAGTGTAGTGATAAATGCCGCTAATTTCTGGGGTTAACAGGGGAATCATCTGGGCTATAACTGCTGCTATATCTTGTGCCCAAGTCGGGCTACCAATTTGATCGGCGACAACACGAAGTTCTTGGTGTTCTGCACCTAGTCGCAGCATGGTTTTGACAAAGTTACTTTTGCCAAAGGTTCCATAAACCCAAGCTGTGCGGAGAATGAGATGATGGGTGCAAGTTTCTTGAATTGCTTCTTCGCCGGCGAGTTTGGTTTTACCATAAAAACTCAAAGGATTAGTTACATCGGTTTCTTGGTAAGGGCTACAGCCATTGCCATCAAAAACGTAATCAGTTGAAATATGAATTAGAAAAGCTCCTAATTTTTGGCTTTCTTGGGCAATAATTAGGGGTGCAGTAGCATTAATAGCGGTAGCAAGTTCGGGTTCGCTTTCGGCTTTATCTACAGCAGTATAAGCGGCAGCATTAATGATGATTTGCGGCTGCTTGGATCTGATCGCTTTGCGGAGGGTATCAGGTTGAGCAAGGTCTACTGTTGGGCGTGCTACTGAGATAATATCGCCATAAGATGAGAGTATTTGTTGTAGTTCCTTACCCACTTGACCGTTGCTACCAATCAGCAAAATTGATTTACTCATTTGTCATTTGTCATTTGTCCAAGAGAAGCCACGCCCACTCTTTAACGTGGTTTGAATTAGTCCGATGAAAGACAAAGTTTTTCCGCCCACCATAAAAGTAAGCTTAGGGGATCACAAGAGACGGGGTATGTACCAATAACCGAATAATTACTAATTCGTAATTCGTAATTCGTAATTAATGGACAGAGCAACTCAATTTATTGATGGAGATAAACAACATTATTCCTTTTTTTCAAGCCACAGACATTGCCCGTGGTGTAACAACTACGAATTACAAATTATCAATTACGAATTATTTTGACTACTTAATCAAATACTTCAGCAGTTCTCAAAGATTTACCAGCTTGGTCTTTAGCTGATAAAATCGGTGGTTCACTGAGGGGCCAATCTATCGCTAAATCTGGATCGTTCCATAGAATTGTGCGATCGCTTCGGGGTGCGTAGTAATCTGTAGTTTTGTAGATAACTTCGGCTATTTCTGAAACTGCAAGAAAGCCGTGAGCAAAGCCTGGTGGTATCCACAGTAGGCGTCTGTTTTTAGCACTGAGTTCATAACTTACCCACTTACCGAAGGTAGGCGAACTTTTTCTAATGTCTACGGCTACATCAAAAATAGTGCCAACAATAGCACGAATGAGTTTACCTTGGGGTTGTTGGATTTGATAGTGTAATCCACGTAGGACGTTTTGTTTAGAGCAAGAGTGGTTATCTTGGACAAAGTTCGTAACAATCCTTATCTCTTGAGCAAATTTTTGGTGGTTGTAAGCTTCAAAAAAGAAACCGCGATCGTCTCCAAATACTTGGGGTTCGAGTTGGATAACTTCGGGAATTTTGGTATGTACAATGCTCATTAATATTATCAGTAATGTGCCACAGTCTTAATTATGAGAGTAATTTAATACCTGTAAAATACAAGTATTAAAATTAAGATTTTGACTATGGTTTTTTTGTTTTGAATAAGTAAATCACGTTAGTTCAATTTGACAGTCATCACCAATCATAAATCGCAAAGCTTTAGGGCGACGGGGTGCAAGACTCAATTGTGCCCTTTGTCCAATCACGCTATCAATAATGCGCTGATGGATTCCGACAATTTTAGCACTTTCTAAAATAACGCTGTGTTCTAAATCAGTATCAATGAGTGTGACATTGTTAGCGATGCTACTATAAGGGCCAATAAAGCAGTTTTCTAAATGACAATTGCTACCAATGACTACTGGCCCCCGAATTGTGCAGTTAATTACTTTAGATTTTACCCCGATTTGGACTCTTCCAATAATCTGACTTTGGGCATCAATTTCGCCCACAACTGATGTTGTCAGATAGGTATCGAGAATCAATCTATTAGCTTCTAATAAATCATCTTTTTTACCAGTATCTAACCACCAGCCTTGGAGATTGTGGGCTACCACCTGCTTTTGCTGATTAATCAGGTATTGAATGGCATCAGTGATTTCCAACTCGCCTCTGGTGGAAGGTTGGATATTTGCGATCGCATCATAAATGAGGTGAGAAAAGAAATAAACCCCTACTAATGCCAGATTTGAAGGAGGAACTTTGGGTTTTTCAATTAACTGTAATACCCGTCCGGTTTCATCCACCTCAGCCACACCAAAGGCGCTAGGGTTAGCAACTGAACGTAAGAGAATCAAAGCATCTGGCTGTTGTTGGCTAAATTGTTGCAGAAAGTAACGTAACTCACCTAGTTGAATCAGGTTATCGCCCAAGTACATGACAAAGGGAGAATCTCCTAAAAAGGGACGAGCGACTTGGACGGCGTGAGCAAGTCCAAGTGGGTGGTTTTGTATGATGTAGGTGATGTTTGCTCCAAAGTTTTCTCCATTTCCGGTTTTCTCTTGGACTTCTGCCCCGGTTTCTGGACTGATGATGATGCCAATATCAGTAATACCAGCCGCGACCATTTCTTCAATGCCGTACCATAAAACAGGTTTGTTAGCAACTGGTACAAGTTGTTTTGCCCCGCTATAGGTGAGGGGACGTAAGCGTGTGCCTTTACCGCCAGAAAGAATTAGTGCTTTCATAAGGATTTAGGATTAATCACAAGTCATTAGTCAAGATAATCTGAAATCTTGACAAAATCTCAAATCATTGCATTGAAATTATGGTGTCAGTATGATGTTAGTTTGGATGTACCCTAATTTAATTGAAAGGATTAACAGAATTTGAGTAGTTTAGGCTCCTTGCGTTTGGCAATAATTAGCAATCCGCGATCGGGTAACACTTGGCTACGAAAAATGCTGGCAGCCAGTTATGAAATGGCTGAACTGGCGGTGCATCATCCAGCTGATATTTCCTGGCACTTGCTACCAGCAAGATTAGTGCTTCAGATTCATTGGCACAGAAGTGATGATTTAGTTTCATTGCTCGCCCAGCAAGGATTTCGTGTGGTAGTTCTTGCCCGCCATCCCTTAGATGTATTGATTTCTATTCTGCATTTTGCCCGCTACGAACCGGAAACTGCCAGCTGGCTAAAAGGTGAAGGGGGAACTGAGATTTCCATCCTTGAGAAAACGCCACTTAGCGCAGAGTTTATCAACTATGCCACTGGAAGTAGAGCAGCAGCACTTCTCTCGATTAGCTCGGAATGGTGGAGGCG
Source organism: uncultured Nostoc sp. (assembly GCA_964252435.1). Lineage (GTDB taxonomy): Bacteria > Cyanobacteriota > Cyanobacteriia > Cyanobacteriales > Nostocaceae > Nostoc. The sequence goes on along the minus strand of CAXUOL010000046.1, from coordinate 14,506 downwards.
AGAAGACACGTTGAAAGTTCGTTACGAAAATCTGGTGAATGATGCGGTCAAGGAACTTTCCCAGTTTAACGAACAACTGGATCTGACCCCAGTCAAGCCTATATTAGATGTGGTTTCGTTGCATTCCATCGATCGCCTCCGCACCATGAGTACAAACAATCACTTCTGGCAGGGAAAGTATGCTCTCTGGAAGAAGCTTCTTACAGCACCCGTTGCTCAACAGATTGCTCTTGCTCATCAAAGCGTGTTAGCTAAACTTGAGTATGTGTGTAATGCTGACCCGACTCTAACCGAAGAGGAAGCGATCGCTAACTGGAATGTTATTGCAGTAAAGAACTAACCTTACCCCGCAGTGCCTCTATTTTCTAGAAATCACCGACTACAGGTACTGCTTGAGAACTTCGGCGGTAGCAAGTCCTGTTTTTGCCCAGCTGAACTGACTGGCACGGTTGAGGCCAAGGGTACGTAGATGCGATCGCAACTCCGAATTAGTTGCGATCGCCTGCATTGCCTCTGTAATTTCTCCAGTGTTGTAGGGATTGATTAAAATCGCCGCATCGCCAGCCACTTCAGGTAAGGAGGAGAGATTGGAGGTAATGACGGGAGTACCACAAGCCATTGCTTCGAGGACAGGTAAACCAAAACCTTCCCAGAGACTGGGGAAAACCAGAGCGATCGCTTCATTGATGATTTTTGGCAATTCGCTGTAAGGAACATAATCAAGGAACTTTACCTGATTAGTTACACCCAATTCTGCAACTTGCACTTTTAAAGTCGGGGTGTAACGCGAATCAATTGGCCCTACTAACCATAGTTCATAGTCTTTGCAGTTAGGTAACGCCGCAAAAGCACTGATGAGTCGCTGGATATTTTTGTAAGGATCTTGGCGACCAATATAGAGAAAGTAGTTGTGGGTAGGTAGATTGAGAGGAAGGAAGTGAGTGCGATCGTGCGCTAAAGGAATTGGAGTAATTTTACTGGCGGGAATTTGGTAAAAATCGGTGATATCTTTAGCCGTAGTCTGGGAGATGCAAATAATGTGTTGTGCTTGCTTAAGAATTTGGGGAGTATAGTAGCGGTGGTAGGCTGTGAGTGGTGAAAAACGTTTGGCAAAGCGCAACGGTATCATATCAAAAGATGTGACAACAAAACGACAGTCAGTATAAAGGGGTGCTTCCGGTAGCGGGGAGAATAAAAGATTTGATTTGAGGTTTTTATATATTTGTGGTAGTTGAAATTGTGTCCAGAGGAGGCGGTTAAAATGACCTTTTGTACCGTGGTTTGGGGTTAAGTTTGACGGTATTGGATAGCAGTCAAAATCGGGATATTTTTGCGCTACTAATAGAACGGGTTGCAAAGATTTTAAATAAGGAAAAATGTTTTGAGCATAGTTGCCTATACCCGTTGGTTGAGCTAGGAGAATAGATAAGTTAACAATTAATTGGTTAGAGGAAACATTATCTACTATATTCATTTAGGATTTTTTTATTTGGCTATAAAAATAATAATGTCAAAATTATTAAAAATAATAGAATACTACGACAACTTAATAACCGTAGCTTCTTACACAGCTTTTTTGACGATCATACCAAAGGATGTCGAAGCGAAACGACCGACTAATAATTTTAAATGTGCTTCTTGTGACATGTCATGTATTTGACTGTAATATGGAGGAATATCAATAAATTTATCTAACACGCGAGAACCAATATTGAAATCTAGTGGTACTACTTGATGTCCTGCCGCAGTTAATTTTTTAGCAATTTGTTCAAAATCTTTTTTTCTAAAAAGTACTGTTCCCTTGTTGTCAATAGTTTCTTCTTCTTCTAAATAATTAAATTCTGTCGTTTGTATACTTATTCCTCCAGGAACTAGAGTTTTTAAAGAATTTTCGATAAATAGAAGTCCATTTTTAATGCTACCTAGATGTTCTAATGCACAAGCAGACCAGCAGAAATCATATTTACCTTCTAAGTAAGCAGGAATAGCATTCATATCGACATACTTTAAACTCACATTTTTAGTAAATAGTTCTTTTGTACATAACTCAGGACGGAATATCTTTTCTAAAGAAGACATATTTTGTTTAGTTTCTATCCAACCCTGTGCAGCTGATGCTATTGGATCTAAATCTGTAGCCGTAATTGCAATATCATAAGCAGCAAGAATACTTGGCAGAGGTTCTTCACCACAACCAAAACCTAAACCTTTACGTCCAGGAGTAAGTAAATCGTATTCATATAATGCTTGTAAAATATAGCAAAATTCCCACAACTTCCGATGATATGCTACAGGCATTTTCATCTCTTGACACCAGTAGAAAAACCAATCTGATTCAATATCATTTTGTTGACAAGCTTTGGATTTTAAGTTAATTTTTTGTGGTGATAAATTACTAGGTATTGTCAATTTTTCGCGCAAATTACGAGCATATTCATAGCCGAAAGTTTTAATATTCAAGCTTATAGCATCTGTTTTTTTCAAAAACCTTAATAGATTCAATATAGCCTTTACGGTTTGTGATATTTTATCTAACATAATTTTCGACTTGCTTTTTAGTTTTTTATGTAAAGTTTAATTGCTTAATTTTGGTCTTTTACCAGAATTATTAATGATAATAAAAAGGTTTATCAAACAGAATTCAGGAGCGGAGCCGGAGACGCTCCGCCTCCGGTCAGAATTCAGCATGAATTCTGACCGAAAAAGCGGATAGCGTAGCGTTAGCGAGTACTCGTTCGCTTTTAGCGTCTCGTAGAGAGCGTCTGAATAAACGGCGTTTTTGCACCCCCACCCTTATCTTTGATTTAGTGGTCTTTAATCAGTGGGGGATTCAGACCCGCACTGATTTATTCTGACTCCTGAATTCAGAATAGCTGAATTCTTCTTCAAAAGTAGTTTATTTAACAAATAATAGGGTAACTATATCACTTTTGTAAACTGTGGTTTGGTGTTAATTTTGATAAAGTTCCATAGTATTTATAGCCAGAAATTGACTGTGAAGTTAATAATGTCAGTTTGAGAAATTGCAGATTTGTAGGAATATTGAAAGCGTAGGTTGTTAGACCTGTGGGTTGCTTAGACAAAAAGATTGATCGATCAACAAATTTTTAAGCTTTTATTTAAACTGAATTTAATTATACAAACAAGAGAGAAATTCCTCAGCAGATTCTTGCCATGAGAATGATATATACTCATTTTTTATGCGATCTACCAAATTATTGTAGTAAATCTCTGAATCAAGTAACTCTTTTAAAGCTTCATACAGTTCTGTTGGTTGAGTAGGAGAGAAATATCTACAAAAATCGCCTCCTACTTCAGGCAAAGAGCCACCATTGCTAGCAATTACAGGTTTACAGTGTTGTAGTGCTTCTACCACAGGTAATCCAAATCCTTCATAAAAGGAGGCTTGAACTAAACAGTAACAGTTTTGATAGAGAAAATCTAGTTGAGCATCGGTAACAGAACCTAGTATTTGTATGAGCTTGCCATACATTTTATTAGATTCGATCAAATTATCAGTTTCTGAGTCCCAACCTTTGTTACCTGCAAAAATTAAAAATATATCATCATGACTAGAATTTACCAATAAATCAAAGGCTGCAATGATAGTTTTAATATTTTTATGAGGCACTAAGCTTCCAACTACTAAAATATATTTTTTGTTAAGTAATTTCTGCAATCTTACATCTTTGTGATTTTCTTCATTTAGCAACAAATCATGTTTATAATAGTTACCACCTAAACGAAAGCTTTGAACAATTTGTGAGTTATTATTAGCTAGTATTCCTTGATTTCTCGCATTAATATAATCTTCAGCACTCTTCTGAGAAATACATAATACTTTATCGAATAAAACAGAATAATCGGTGTAGAATTTTGTAAAAGCTTTAGTAAATCTCTTGGGAGAAAACTCTGGAAATTTTATTGGAATGAAATCATAACATATAACTACAATAGTAACTTTATGCATTTTTAAAAGTTGTAAAAATCGGTAGTAAGTTTTAGGTAAATCCCAGTTAGCATCAGCTATCACATAAATATCTCCTGGCTGGACTATAGAATCTTCAAATTCAAGGAAAACTTTTTTGTTTGCTGAATTTGAATCAAACCAATCAATCAAATTTAATATATACAAAAAATTTATAAATTTATTTTTCAGCTTCAAAAGTAGAGATTGAAACTTTATATTTATTTTACTTAGATCGAGATATTTATTAACCTTAACAAAATGATCGTCTTGCTGTTTATTAAGATTAGTCACTCTCCTCATAAAACTACCATCAAACATAACCGCTACTATTTCTATCTCTGTGCAGTTTGAGCTTATTTGCAATAATTCAGAAGTTAGCTCTCGAACTACTCGATGGATTCCAGTATTTTTATATGTATGTTTTGCAGTGTGAGTACAATCTATAAATATCTTCATCCTAAAACCTACTTAAAAATGTTTTTATTGTCAATTATTAATGTTTTTTTTATTTAAAAAACTTACCTAAGAAAATCCATAACTAAAAAACTCAGTAGTTACATTCTTAGGTAAGCTATTTTACTTTTTTCCTAGTCTCAAGTTAATGGTTATTTATGATTAAGAAGCTAAAAAGCTAACTGCTTAATTTCTTAAGGTCATAATCAACCATTAACTCAACCAATTGATTAAAAGAGTATTGAGGCTGCCAACCTATTCCCATTTTAATTTTATCAATGCAACCAACTAACTGCACTGGTTCATCAGCGCGATAAAAAGCGGGGTCAACCGAGACATAATCTTGCCAATTAAGCCCAACACAATCAAAAGCACACTCAACAAGTTCTTTAACAGAGTAGGTTTCACCACTGGCAATGAGGTAGTCATCAGGTTGTTCCTGCTGCAACATTAGCCACATAGCGTAAACAGCATCTTTGGCGTAGCACCAATCACGACGGGCATCTAGGTTGCCTAATTTTAGTTCATTTGCCAAACCTAATTTAATTTGGGCAACTGCGTGCGTGATTTTGCGAAATACAAATTCTGTCCCGCGTCGAGGTGATTCGTGAGTATAAGTAATACCACAACAGTTGTAAAGGTTGTATTTCTGCCGATAGTTGACAGTCATCCAATGAGCATAAGCTTTGGCAACTCCATAAGGATTCCGGGGACGAAAGGCAGTGCGTTCGGTTTGGGGCGATTCGTCAGGTTGACCAAAAACTTCACTACTAGATGCTTGATAGAATCTGGCATCAGGTTTGCAGCGACGAATAGATTCTAAGAGGCGGGAGACACCGAGAGCTGTATATTCGGCAGTAAGAGCAGGTTGTGTCCAAGAAAGTGGAACGTAGCTTTGAGAAGCGAGATTATAAATTTCATCTGGTTGGCATTCGCTCACTACATCCATGAGGGATGATTGATCGAGGAGGTCGCCGGATACGATTTGAATGTCGCCATAAAGGTGGGTGATACGCTCTAGATTACTGGTGCTAGAACGACGGACTAGACCAAAGACTTGGTAGCCTTTTGCTATGAGTAGTTCAGCAAGATATGAACCATCCTGTCCGGTTAACCCTGTGATTAGGGCTTTTTTTGTTGTCATGCTCACTTTTTGTTACAATATACTTCTTCTCTGGAAATACTCAATTATAGCGTTGATACTTTTGGTTTAATCCCAACTAAAACTGGATATACTCCTAACGATAAAACTCGAAACTCTAGTATAGATGTTGTATCTATAATAAACTTCAGTTTTGTCTTTTCTTTCTTTAAAATATCTCTTAAAGTAACTTCTTTTTTGGCTAGAACTAGCGCACCAGAATTAGTAGAAATATCTGCGATCGCTACAACTAAATCTAGATTCCTTTTAGATATTTCATTATCATCATCAGAGGCAAATATTTCAAATTCAACTAAATATTTACCTTTGCAATAAGAATCGTAAGGGCCAAAGATTGCAAAACCTTGTCCATCATCAGGATTTACAATCACAAAATACTCTTGCTTGATTTCGATTATTGAACCAATGCCATGAAAAATTACCTCATTTTTAATTTTTTGGTTTTCCAGATAAAACTCCTGCATTCGCTTTATTAGAGTTTTATCTGCAAGATCAATTTCTTGAAATTTTTGAGATGTTACCCACCAAACAAAGCAATTTTGCGGATTTTGATTAATTGCCTTTTCAATATCTTCTTGATAAAAATTTATGTCTAAACAAGGTTCAATGTATCTGCCAAATAAATTAGGTGGGATTCCTAACAAATCTTTTGAAATCAAACCGAATGAATCTTGAATTTTAAAACCCGATATTGGCAAAAGCTCACATATTTGTTGAAAAGTTAGTTCGTGTATATGTTCTGGCTGTTTCCATCCATATCTATTAGTAACAGTATAATTGGGACTATCAAGTACAAAAATGCCATTTGGTTTAAGTACTCTATTGACTTCTAACAGGAAACTTACCTGTGATTTCCAAGATATATGTTCAATAAATTGACCAGCAAATACTAAGTCAAAACTTTCTGACTCTATTAACTTTAGATCATCTCCATCATGTTGAATCCAAGTTACATTCTTTGGTAAATCTAGTGGCTTTGAATTTAAATCTATACCAGTGTGATTTTCAATAGAATAAGGATAAAATTTATCGAACCACTCGAAGTACCAATTTCCAGCACATCCAATACTTAATATTTCCTTAGATTGTGGTATTTTTGCAAGGCAAATAGAACGACATTCGTGTAAAAAATCATTAAAGTTGAGTTTTTCTCCTAAAGGAGGCTGTATTAATATCGCAGTATTGTTGAAATCAAAATTTTCAACTACTTGCTGTTTTTCCTGATCGGAATTATCAATAGCTCTAGCAAAAGTAGTGAGTACTTTTTTAGATGCATTAGGTATAACTTTAGCTAATTCACGTCCTACATAATCAGCAAGTTTTTTACTTTTTGCTTCAGGTGAAGAAAGTATTTGCTGGATAAATTCTGTATATAAATTAGCACATTTATCTGGAGAATGTTCCTTAGCAATATACTTGTATGCATTTTCGCTTAGGGATTTTCTGTAGTCTGAATTTTGAGTTAGTAAAATAAGAGATTTCAATATTTCTTCTACTTCATCACTTTGTCCAGGATGGGGTATTTTGAACACCACATCATTGGGAAAATCAGAGAAGGAGCCGATATCTGTAACAACAGTAGGCTTACCAACAGACAAAATTCGCAGAAGTGATGCAGAGCTTTCTCCGTTAAAAGGAAATCTTAAGTTGAGGCATATATCTGATACTTCTATGTAACGGTAAAAATCCGGCATATTGATATAGCCAGTAACTTTTACTCGATCTTGCAAACTTAGTTTTTGAATTTCATTTTCTATATTAATTGTACCAAGGTAATCAGTACCACCCACAAATACTAAGTAAGCATTAGGTTGAGTTACAAGATACTTCTTAAATGCATAAATAATTTCTAGCGGACGTTTAGTTTTATTGATAAATCCAAAGGTTGATATTATAAGTTTATCGTCTGGAAGACCTAACTCTTTACATTGATCTCTTAGTGATTTTTCCTTAACAACATACTTTGGCACTATCTGAGGTATATGAACAATATGGCTATTATCATTAGTAAATTCTTTAATAGCACAGTTATAAGCCCATTTGCTATGTAATATAACTCCTAGAGAGCGCGTAAAAATTCTTCTATTTACATAAAGACCTACTTCTGATAACTTCTCATTAATATCTAAATCTTTTGTTTTTAAAAGGTTTAAAATTTTTAGTGATTTATCTTTTCCATAACAGTGTTCTAGTTCTTTAGAAAATTTAATACCAAGTTCTGGACAACGAGCTTGCATATAATTAATTAGCCCTCCCAAGTAATAGTCATGTAACACAGATATTCCAGGATATCTCATTAATTGGGAGTACATATAAGAATGGTAACTACTATTCCCTATCTGGTAAATAATACCTTCATATACTTGAGACTTTAATTTTTCTTCAAATTTACTGTGAGAAAATAAGTTATTACTGATGTTAATATCGGGCAAATAACTATCATCATGGTATAAATCAAGGTTAATATGTTGTCCCAATGATGGTAACAAGTCTCGACTATAGTCTGCTATCCCAGATTTAGCTGGTGGAAATGGGCTAAAAAAAGCTATTTGTGGCTTTTGATTAATTGAAATAGATACTTTATTTAATAGCTGATGCTCTTGAAATACATCAAGCATATTTTTAGCAACAGATTGCCAAGAAAATTTTGCTGATTGCTGAAGTGCATCCTCTGAGATTTTTGTTCTAAGGTTCTCATCAGAGAGAACTTTTTGCATGATCCCAGCCATATCAGAAGGTGAGTATGGATCGAACAGTAATTCATCAGAACCTAAAATTTCTGGCAAAGATGAGCTATTACTTGCAATCGATGGTGCGCCACATGAAATAGCCTCAAGTAGCGGTAAACCAAAGCCTTCATAAAAAGAAGGAAAAACAAATAGAGAGCAGGTTGAGTATAAAGCTCTTAATTCTTCATCTGTAACATAATTTGTTAATATTATAGATTTATTAATTCCTAATTTTGACGCCAAGCTAGTTATTTCTTTACTAAAATGCTCAGAAACTTTGCAGGCAACTACTAATTGGTAACATTCTCGCAAATTCTTGGGTAAGGCAGAAAAAGCAGTGACTAGCCCTTCAATGTTCTTTCGCCAATCTTCGCCTCCCGTATAAAGAATAAATTTTTTGTAAATACCAAACTTTTTTGCAAAAGTTTCGAGCCAAGCTTGATGTTCATGAGCATGAATTGGAGTAAAAAAAGCAGAAACACCACCCGAAACGTTTAAAACTCTCTCAGGGGATATATCGAGGTATTTAATTACATCTTGGCGGGTAGCTTCCGAGATTGCAAATATAAAATCAGCATTTTGTATATTTTTTAAGCGCTTCATATAGAGTGAGCGCATATTTGACTCATTTAAGTATCTATCAGAAAAGATGAGAGGTATTAAATCATAGCAGATGACAAAAACTTTTTTAGGAAAATCGCTGTAGTCAGGTATTGTAGAGTCTAAACCCTCCATCGGACTAGGTATAAATATTATGTTAACATCTGCTGCCATTAAAACAGTTTTTAATAGTAGTTCATTGATGTCGCAACTCCCAATATATGGGTAATCTACAGAATTATATTTCAAGTAATTATCATCCAGTTCTGGGACAGGTAAATTACTATTAGTATATAACTGGTAACTGAGAGTATTTTGCTGTTTAAATAGAGCTTCTATTACAGATTGTGTATAACGACCAATACCTCTATTTCTAGAATTATTTGTTTGCAGAGCTTGAAGATCAATGGCTATTTTCATGCTGCGTCAATTTGAGATTTAATTTTTTATACAAGGTTTTTTTTACATACCAACATAGCTACTGCGCCAGGAAGGTAATTATCTGGATTATGTTCTTTTTCAGATGCTTCTAATTCATTTTCAGTGATAGTCCAAGTAAAGTCATCTTTACGTACTCCATAGGATATTTGAACTATCCTGAAATCTTGAATTAGTTTTTGTAGTGATTCTTGGTTATATATTCGATGTACTGGTGTTAAAGCTTTTTTACCATAGGGAACTGTAAGGATAAAACTACCTTCTGGCTTTAAAAGTAAACTAATCTGTTGGGCAGCTTTAACATCATAATTCTCCCCTGTTTCATCTCCATACCATCCTAAGCCAATATGTTCCAAAGTTGATAAAGCAATCACACAATCAAAACTAGCTGGCGGTAAGACAGGGTTGCAGATATCAGTTTTAACAAACTTTAAGTTGGGATGAAATAATGCTATGGGGCGAATGTCTATTGCTGTAACTGAGTAATTAAAACTAGCTAATTCATAAGAAAGGAGACTTTCAGCAGCCCCTATATCTAGAATTTCTATGTGTCTAGATTGATACAAACAAGCTAGAGAATGCATGACAAAAGTCTTTTCTAAAATTCTTTCTGTAGTTTCAACCCAGTAAGCTTCACCATTATCACGATAACCTACCCAGATTGGATCGTTAAACCATAACCCACTCTTAATTTTTGCTTCCTCAGCAGAAGCAAATTGACTGGCTACACTATTATTAACTTGCAGTTCAGCAGAAAGCTGTTCTATTTTCTGCTCAAGCTCAGAAAGCTGTTCTATTTTTTGCTCAAACTTTTTCTGCTCAAGCTGAGGTAGTTGGTCTATTTTCTGCTCAAGCTCAGAAAATTGGTCTATTTTGTGCTTAAGCTCAGAAAGCTGTTCTATTTTCTGCTCAAGCTGAGAAAACTTCTTATTTACCTCTTTATCCCTTGTAGAATATTCATCACTTTTTTGGATTAAATTGTATAAAAGTTGTCTAACAGCAGAATTATAATAAACTTGTCTTTTAAAAATAGGCCATGCTATTTTCTTTAAAATATTTTTTAGCCATTTACGAATAGCATTTGTATATATCTCATTAAAAAATAATAAATAGTTACCATCAATTTCTGTAACGTAACTATTATTTATTAGTTGATGAGGTAGTTTTATTGTTTTGCTTGATTCATTTTCCTCATTTCCAGCCGGACGATCAAGCCTAACAGATTGCTGATAAACATCACTAATACGTGCTAATATTTTTTCGTAATCCATCTAATTCTCCTGAAATTTATCATCAATTATTATTCCCAAAAGAATACATTTTTGTTTAAAGCCTAACTACAATTTTTGCCTAAGTCTATCTAATCATATAGTTGTTCAATTCACGTGGTTCAGTAAATAATTTTCCTTAAGGTAGAATTACTACTGATAAGTAAATAATTAATATTAGATAATTTACATTAAATTTTACTCACTGAGTTTAAATAGTAGTCGGCAGTTTCATCCGCGTTTCCCATAAAACGCACTTTTCCTTGATCTAACCAAATTCCTCGAACACAAGACTGTTTTATAAATTTTAAATCATGAGAAACTACTAATACAGTAGCGTTCTGATTCCAAAATTGCTCAATTCTTCGCTTACACTTGTTTTTGAAACTTTCATCTCCTACCGACAATACTTCATCCAATATCAAAATGTCCGGCTGTATATCGGTGGCGATCGCAAATCCTAATCGTGCTACCATTCCAGAAGATAATCCCTTCACTGGTACTAATGCATAATCTTCTAACTCTGCAAACTCTAATATTGAAAGCGTTCTTTTCCGCATTTCTGTTCGAGAATATCCCAGTAAGACGCCATACAGCAAAATATTATCCATTACAGAAATTTCTGCATCAAACCCGGCTCCAAGTTCAATCAATGGAGCAATTTGACCGCGGACTCGCACCAAACCGCTGGTAGGTTGCAAAATCCCAGAAATTATCTTTAATAGTGTTGATTTACCAGAGCCATTTGCCCCTATAATACCTATTTTTTCACCTCTTTCAACAACTAAATCAATTTCATTTAGCACCTGTTTCTTCGCAGGCTGGTGATATTTACCTTCCAAAACAGATAAGAGTGTTTTCTTTAGGTCATAAGAAAACTCTTCTTGTGTCCGTCGCCACAGCGAAACTCGATCTAGGCGAATTACTTCCATCTTTTACAGCAAATCCATAAATTGATGCCGCCACAGGTGAAAACAAACCCATCCTAGTGACAAAATAATTATGCCACTGAGCAAGGCTCCCCAAATTAAACTTAAATCTGGTATCATTCCCGATAGTGTAATCTGACGGATACTTTCAATAATTGGTGATAAAGGATTTAACCCTAAAAATGCTTTTACTGTTTTTGGAACAATGTCTGGCGGATAAAAGACAGGACTACTGATCCAAATTACAAATATAATTAACTCATAAAAATAAGGTAAATCTCTAAAAAATACATATAAAGCGCTTACCAAAAAACCAACTCCTGTACAGACTAAAACCAGCGCTAGAAATGGAAACAGCAATGCCAGCACATTTACTAAACTTTTGGATTTAACAAAAGTTATAATTCCTAACAAGGGCAACACCCCGATAGAAAACTGAAATACATTTGCTGCAATCATTGATATTGGAAAAATACTGACTGGCAGACGAATTTTATTTAAAAGTGAGCCATTCCCCACTACACTACCTAGTGCCTGAGAAGTAGAAGCTGAAAAAAAGTTGATTACCACTAGCCCTGTAAATGCTGCTAGTACATAGTTTGGTATTGAGTTATTGTAATACGACGAAAACGTTGTCCCAAAAATCGCAGTGTATAGCCCGGTCATAATCAACGGGTTCAAGAGTGACCAATAAACCCCCAGAAATGAACCCCGATAACGCACTTTCAGATTTCGCGCTACCAAAACGTGCAGCAATTCCCAATAGCGCCACACTTGCAACCAAGTTGAATTACTTTTAACCGAAAGCTTCATCCTTACACACCGCTACAGATCGTAGCTAAATTATTTGCAGAAGATTTTATACTATTGGTGGCTACTTTACCGCATTACTTTAACAATAAAAACTTTATTTTAAAAAGCATTGTTAAGCACACAAGTTACTAGTTACTATTTTTATACTTTTAATCACATCCTATCCGGGCAAGACCTATTAATTTATCAATTGGTTCCTAGAACTATCTACCACAAATGATTAGGCTGTGTATATCATACAATTCTTTGAAAGTCAAGAATACTGCTTTTCAGGATGTCTGCTCACGGGATGATCTAAGCGCTACTCTATCTAGCTAACTCAAATTATCTGGATCAATTCCTTGCGATCGCAAATACTCTGCCAATCGCTCTGCCCGTTGATATTCTTGTTCAGCCCGTTGATATTCTTGTTCAGCCCGTTGATATTCTTGTTCAGCCCGTTGACGTTCTTGTTCAGCCCGTTGACGTTGTTGTTCAGCTTTTTCTCCTTGCGTTGGTACCCAACCTGCTGCATTATACCAACGCAACCACAAACCTGTTGTCTGCTGATAAGAACCTTGCCAAAGACCCAATCCTAGTTCTAACTCTTCCAGCCATAAGCGGTTCTCTACTAAAGATATTGCCTCGTAGCGAGTGCCTATGAGTTGAAAAATACGCAAACGATTTTCATAGCGATCGTAGACAATATAGTAGGGAACCCGCAAAATACGTTCATATACTTCCCACTTTGTTGGGGGTCGATTTACCTCACGCAGTGTTTTTCCTAAGTCTTCTTGTTCTGTACCTGGTGAAAGTAACTCAACTACTAAAAATGGAGCAACCCCCTCTTGCCAAATGACGTAACTTAAGCGTAGGTCTTGCTGTTGGCTAGGACTAGGTAGTCCTAAAACCATGTACCAATCAGGACGCTTGTACCACAAAGTATGGCGGGGGTCGTAGTAAAGATTCAAGTCACTAGCAAGTAAAATTTCCTCAGATGGATAAGTCAGAGGCTGACAAGTCTCACTGAGCAAATCCGCCTGAATGTAGTGAAATTCATCTGGCAAACCTGATTCCCCTACTAATTCACTGGGTAAATCATACATCGTAGGCATGGTTTCTTGTGGCGGACGGGGTGGATCTGTTTGATACATGACTACTACCTTTGTTGCTTAACTCAAGCTATCTGGATTAACTCCTAATGATCGCAAATGTTCCACCAACCGTTGCCAAAGCAGCTGTTCTTGTTCCAACCGCAATTGCGCCTCAGCTACCTGTTGCGTCGCAATAGCCTGTTTAGTTGTTGATTTAATTTTAAGCTGTTAAGTCAGGAGTTATTCTTCCTTATCTCCCAATACAGTTGAGTTAAGCTTTTTTTCTCCCCCTGCTTACCCTGCCTCTCCTGCCCCCCTGCCTGCCTTAAAAGATAAATTTCCTTAACTGAACTGTATTGCCTTATCTCCCTCTTCTTTGCTGAATTTGTGAGAGCAGAGTCACGGATTCCGCTACACTGAGACTTGGTTTATCTGAATTGTAATCAGGCATGGAAATCGGACAAAAGGTTAAAGTATTTCGTTTGCGCGATCGCGTTTCTCCCCCAGTTGTAAAAAAACTTGGGCAAGTGGGTATCATTCAAGGCTACAAAGTCACCGATGGTGGTGGGATCGGTGTAGTGGTGCTGTTTGACGATAATTATTCCACTTGGTTTTTTGAAGATGAAATCAAACCTGTGTAGTAGCAAAGAACTCAGATCCGAGTTTTTCTTGTATCTGAAATTTCAACCACAGGTTGAGAGTCTTTGTTGAGTGCTAAGTTGGAGTTGAAAAGCTCGGCGGTGAAAATAGGAATCAACTAATGGCTCTAATTTTGACATTTTTGGGCAAAGGCGGCACCGCTCGTACCAAAATTGCGATCGCCGCCGCCAAATTATTGGCAAGTCAAGGCAAGCGCGTACTTCTAGCAGGACAAGCAGAACCAACATTGCAAATCCTGCTGGGTATTCCCATTACTGCCGATCCCCAGGAAATCGCTCCCAATTTGCAAGTAGTCCAGTTTCAAGCATCTGTACTCCTAGAACGCAACTGGGACGAAGTGAAGAAACTTGAGGCGCAATACCTCCGCACGCCCATCTTCAAAGACGTTTTTGGTCAAGAACTGGTAGTATT
>CAXUOL010000045.1:0-19108 GCA_964252435.1 uncultured Nostoc sp. | reverse complement strand
TGGGTTAGTCATGCAAATATACGAACTCATAACGACTACGCTTAATATAGCATAAAAAATTATGATTGGCTACGTCAGGTGGGAAGCGATGTCTGCGACGGGCTACGCCTACGCCAAATGCCTACGTACTATGCGCTCAACACTTGCCAAGCATCCTCTTTACTGCAAGCTAGGAGAGTTCTTGCAGATATTTCCTGATAGTTTCAATATCTATTTCTAGCAATTCCGCTATTTCTTGAATGCTCATACCTTTGTCAGTAAGTTTTGGGACTAATTTCAATCTTGACTTCTCCAAGATGCTCTTGTACAATCGAGTATTTATGAATTCATCTAAATCAAGCATGGCTTCAATTTCCTCTAAAGCAAGATTGGGAAACTTATAAAATACAATTGCTTGGATAAATGCTAGCACTTTCTTTTGAAGATTTTCATCGGGGAAGTTTTCTCGTGCCTGATTGATTAGCTGTTGGGCTAAGGAAGTAGCTTTTGTAGGTACTTCTACAAATAGTTTGGCAATTCCTGTCGCCAAGGAATCATCAGTCCTAGTAGAAAGTTCATTCAGATAAATGCAGCGTAGATGTTGTTCTACTAAAACCTGATAGCGTGGGTGAGGTGGGGTTTCACGAATGCGGCGATCGTAGATAACAATTGCATACCAGTCTGAGTTTGCAGGTTTATATTGACGGAAGTAAACAAAAATTTCCCCAAAAAGTCGTTCGTAAAACTCCTCATCTTTGTAGGTTTGTAACTCTACAAAGTATAAGGGTTCATTTTCAAATCCCTTGATAGTAGCAAATAACCCGTCTAAACGAAATGATTGTTGTTTTATTTCCGGTGCAATAAATGTGTAGATATTGGGATTAGTATCAGGTTTATCAATCAGTTCAAAAAATATTTGTGGTAGTTCCTTGATAAGTTCATAAAAAATTACATCTGTTTTCATTGATGTGACAAATGGCAAACTATACAGTCGTTATTCTTTGAATACAACACATTGTAGCTTTCAGAGGTTTAGATACGTATGATAGATATTAAAGCGTTATTTGGTGTATTATGTCCTTCACCATCACCGATTTAGAGCAGCTACAAACCGAACATCCAGAATGGCAGATGGAACTGGTAGAAGGGAAAATCGTAGTTATGGGGCCATCAGATTATGAGTCAGAGGAAATTGGCACTCGGTTGAGTACCTTCTTAAATAACTGGGTAATGTCGCGCAAACTAGGGCGAGTAACTGGTTCTAGCGCAGGCTTTATACTACCGAGAGCAGAAGGCGCACAAGAGGACGATTCGGAAAAAAGAAACCTGCGTGCCCCTGACGTGTCTTTTGTTCGGGCTGATCGGCTGAAGAAGACCAAGCGCGACTTTGTAGAGTTGGTTCCAGACTTGATGGTTGAGATTAAATCTAAAAGTTACAGAATCAAACCGCTTGAAGAGAAGATTGAGTTATTCTTGCAACTTGGATCTGTAGTCGGTATGTTGATCGACCCTGACAAATTGACAGTAACGGTTTATCGAATAAACCAAACTCCAGTGGTGATGCAGAATGACGACATCCTCACCCTACCAGACTTGCTGCCAGGTTGGGAACTGGTAATATCAGAACTGTGGTCACCTGAGTTTGAATAAGGCGCTTCCACAATCGAAGTTGAGAATCTCGCCCTTGGTCAACACCATTGGCTCGGTGATGTTTGTGCCATTTGGGATGCAAGGATTCTGAATTGTGTAACTGTATTTCCCCAAACTTTTTTTCTGAAGGTGATAGGAAAGCAATTGCATCTGGGTAAGTTACATCTAGAACACCCAAGCAACCCCTACCCCTGGGAAAACACTTATGAAAACCGAATTAAAAGCCAAGTTTCTCCAACACATCCTCGACAAAAAGAAAGGAGATGAGGGTTTTACACTTATTGAATTACTAGTAGTAATTATTATTATCGGTATTTTGTCTGCGATCGCTCTGCCTTCTTTCTTGAACCAAGCTAACAAAGCCAAGCAATCAGAAGCTAAAACTTATGTAGGTTCAATGAACCGCGCTCAACAAGCTTTTTACTTAGAAAATAGTACATTTTCAACTTCAATTGGTAGTTTAGGTCTTGGTATTGCAACACAAACTGTAAATTACACATATACGGCTGTTGGTGGCGGAGACGCTAGTTCAGTAAATAACCGAGCATCAGTAATAAATACTGGTGCGCCTCTCAAAGCCTATGTTGGTGCTGTAGAGGTGACAACCCAACAAGCTACCAGTGAAGCTACTACTGTAGCTGTTTTATGTGAATCTAAAGACGCTATGGTTAACGGTGGTGTTAACGCAAGTACCATTACAATTGGAACTACTGCTGGAGCACCTACTTGTCCTACCACCTACATCTCTTTGGCTAAGTAACTAACCAAGGACAAACAGTATATAAATTGTTTCTCAATCAGATATTTTTCAAAGTGGGTAGATACATCTATCCACTTTATTTCCATTTAATTAAGTTGTTTACAACTATATTCCTCATAAAAATTTTTCAGAGAATTACAATGATTACTGATGTATATAATTGGCAAAATCAGGCTGAACAATACTTAATTCAAGAACAATATTCGCAAGCAGCACAGTTATACGAACAAGCAATAGAAATAGAACCAAATGCTATCTCTTATTATTGGCATTTAGGGTTACTATTGCTACTACAAGGGCAAGAAGCAGAAGCTCAAATGACTTGGATGCTGCCAATAACAGAGGCAGATGAAGAACAGTTACCAATTTGGACAAATGAACTATTCCAATTTTTACAAATAGAAGCTGAAAGGCGTGAAACACTCGCGGAATATTCTCTAGCTTGGTTAATTCGCCAGCATATTCGTGAAATTAATCCTAGTAATATAAATAATTTGCTTCAAATTATTATACTTTCTATCAAGCTGGAAAAGTTTGAAGAAATTGATAGTTTGAATGAGTGGGAATTAATTAAAAGCTTAAACGCCAAACCAAATCTAGAAATTAATATCGAATTACTAATCAAACTTTTAAAAGAATTATTAAATGCTGTTCCCTTACATCCAATTAATCTAGCTTTAATAAAAGCTAGTCTTCCTTATTTCTCCGAAACTCATCAATGCTTTTCTATACTGCTTCCTGCTGCTATCAAAATTTGTCATACTTTACGGCAGCCTTTACTAGCAGCATCTCTGTTAGAATTGCATTTACAACTGGAGCCAGATAATGTAGAAATTTTACGGCACTTAACAATTTTTTATCAAGACGCTCGTAATTATTCTCAAGGAATAGAGACGGCTAGATTGTGTTATTCCTTATCAGAAGGCTTGGCTGATAAAATTTTTGCGCTCCATTTGCTGTTAAGGGGTCTAATGACAGCAGGAGGATATTGGCAAGAGATATGTACAACTTGTCAAGAACTAGAAAGTGTCTTTCAACAGTTTATTAAAGCTGAACGCATTCCTTTAGAAGAAGGAAGAATATTGCGGTTAATTACGCCATCTTTTGCAATCCCTCACATTAAAGATGCTCCTGTTGATTTTCGAGCTATTCATAATCAGGTCGCTGATATTTTTAACTTTTATATTCAAGCTTTTGCCCAATCCAAAGAAAAAAAATATTGTCACAAAAATATCAATAATAGAGATTTATTTTTCCAGACAAAAAAATTAAGAATTGGTTATATATCTTACGCTTTAAGAAATCATTCTGTTGGCTGGTTAGCTCGCTGGTTATTTCAACATCATGACCGAGACAAATTTGATATTCATACGTATTTCGTGAACTATCAATTAGTCAATGACTATATCCAAGAATGGTATCTAAGTCAGGCAGGAAAACCTCGTCAATTAGGTATAAATGGTCTAGAAATTGCTGACCAGATATATCAAGATGAAATTGATATTTTAATTGATCTTGATAGCATCACTCTAGATATTACTAGTGAAGTGATGGCACTCAAGCCAGCCCCAATTCAAGTTACTTGGCTGGGGTGGGATGCATCAGGCATACCTGCAATTGATTACTTTATCGCAGATCCTTATGTACTGCCAGATGATGCCCAAAATTACTATACAGAAAAAATCTGGCGATTACCTCAAACCTACATAGCAGTAGATGGTTTTGAAGTTGGTGTCCCAACTCTCCGCCGCGATGACTTGGATATTCCTATGGATGCTGTTGTATATCTCAGCGCCCAAAGAGGATATAAGCGCCATCCAGAAACGACAAAATGGCAAATGCAAATTATCAAACAAGTACCTAACAGCTACTTTTTGATTAAAGGACTTGCTGAGGAAGAAACAATTAAACGCTTCTTTTACCAAATTGCCGAAGAAGAGGGTGTAGATTGTTCTCGGTTACGATTTTTACCAATGGTTTATTTAGAGTCAGTTCATCGTGCTAATTTAGGTATTGCTGATATTGTATTAGATACATTTCCCTACAACGGAGCGACAACAACCTTAGAAACATTGTGGATGGGTATACCCTTGGTGACGCGAGTCGGCGAACAGTTTGCAGCGCGTAACAGTTACACCATGATGATGAATGCGGGTATCACAGAAGGCATTGCCTGGACAGATGAAGAGTATATAGAATGGGGTGTGCGCTTGGGGAAAGATGAAGCTTTACGTCAGCAGGTTGCTCTGAAGCTGAAAGCATCGCGGCAAACAGCCCCATTGTGGAATGGCAAGCAATTTACTCGTGAGATGGAGAAAGCTTACGAACAAATGTGGGCAAACTATCTTGAAGGGAAATAATTAAAGGTTACTACTTTGGATAAACTAAGAATTCTGATCATTACAAATTTATATCCGCCGCAAGTAATTGGGGGATATGAGCGAGCGATCGCTGACTATGCAAGATTGTTACATCATCGTGGTCACACTGTCTTAGTGCTAACAAGTAATACAGAAGAATATGCAAATACTACTTATACAAATCAAGAACTAAAGCCTGTAGTTCGCAGGGGCTTACATTTATGTGGAGAATGGACAAAACAAGGAACTCACTGGTTTTCTTTAGAAGAAGTTGCATCTAGGACTTTCCTGAATCGCCAAATCGTGGCTCAAGAGTTACAAACCTTTCAACCAGATGTGTGTCTAGCGGGTAACATTGATTTCTTAGGACTGGAACTTCTAGAAAAAATGCTGGCAGATGGAATACCAATTGCCCATTACGTTATGAATGCTACTCCAGGATATATTTCTGAGTTAACTCCCAAGAGTCAGCGACATCAGTACATTACCTGTAGTAATTGGATTCGAGATAGCTTAAAACAACATGGCTATCCAGTTAATACTACTCAGACTATTTATCCAGGTGCAGCTGTAGAAGAATTTTATCAAACCGAACTACCACCGCGCGATCGCCTACGCATTGCCTACGCGAGTTTGGTCATGCCATACAAAGGAGCCGATATATTAATTGAGGCTCTTTCCTTGCTTGATGCTGGTGGTATGGAATTTTCGGCTACCATCGCTGGAGGGACTCTCATACCAGAATTTACCCAAGCTCTCCAAGAATTTGTAGAGTCAGAAGGTATGCAAGACAAGGTTAAGTTTCCTGGTGCGCTCTCACGTCAAGAACTAAAGCAACTTTACCAGACACATAACGTTTTAGTATTTCCTTCTCGGTTTCAAGAGCCTTTTGGTATCAGCCAAGTTGAAGCAATGGCAGCAGGACTAACATTAGTTACTAGCGGTACAGGTGGAGCCGGAGAGATAGTACAACATAGCAAAGATGGGTTAGTTTTTGAGTCTGAAAATCCTTTAGATTTAGCTGATGTTTTGTGTTCCTTACCAGTTAGTCCAACTGAGTGGGAAAGAATTACTCGTGCCGGACAACAACGTGCTATGTCCGATTTGAGTCAACTCCATACAATTGAACAATTAGAATCTGTTTTATTCAAACTTGTTTCAATAAAAATATAAATCTTAATGTCAATTGATTTAATTTTTTCTATTCATTAATCGTCTTTTATTATAGCAGTTCTCAATTCTATAAAATACAGACCTAATCCTCAGCCCATTCTCTTGCAGTCAAAATGAGTAAGGCTCAAAGCATCTCAGAGGTCAGAGTGTATTGCATCCAAACGAGAAGCGCCATAACAAAGAGGATTAATGAATAAAAACTCAAGCACAAGCAAAGAAAATTATTCTTTTCTAATCTAATAGCGGTTTAGCATAAAGTACTGTTTCTTCGTTATGTATAGTATAGTGTTCTATGAATAACTCATAGCCAACGTTAAGGTTATGAATAAAAATTGGAATTTCAAAAATATCATTCGGTTTGTGATAAATAGATATTGCAAGTTTTGGTCGAAATTTAAAAATAGTCTCTACTGCTCCATGTAGTGCCTCAAGTTCTGAGCCTTCGATATCCATTTTTATGAAATCAACTTTCTCTATATTGCCTTCTTTCACTAGAGCGTCAATTGTTGTAGTAACTATTGGTGTATTTGATACATTTTTACTAATTGTTGCACCTGGTCCACTTCCATGTATATACACTTGGCTTTCTGTTGTATTACTAAGAGCATAGTCACTAACAACTATTCTCTCAGCTAGATTTTCATTTTGCATCAAGTTATAACATAAGACATCTATATTTTCTGGTTCTATCTCAAAAGAAAAAACTTTTCCATCTTCTTGCACACTGCTTGCAAAAGCAAGTGCAGTATCACCAAAGCAAGCACCAGCATCAATAACATAATCGCCTTTTTCTGGTTGGATTTTTACCTTACTCCTATTAAAATAATATTGTTTAAACAAAAAGCTCCATGCTACGTTTCCCCACCAACAGTCAAGAGTAATTTTTCGTTCCTCAAAATCGACTGCATACTTTTCCAATTTTCCAAAGATTCCTAAGTAATTTATATCAGATTCAGAAATTATTAGTTGCTTTGCTTCTTCTCTGATCTGCCAATGCTGTTCGTTATTAGTAGGTAGTATAAAATGTAAATGTCCTAATATTCGGAATAACAGAATATTTTTTAGCCAATTTTTGGACTCTATATCAGCTAAAATTGTATATACATACTCGAGTTTATCTATATTTTCAAATAAGAGTTTTAGATGAGACTGATATTGATCCAAGAAAATAAATTTTTGACCATCTTTACCTAAGTTGTGAAACCTATCGTAATCCCAATTTTCCTGTTGAAAATTATGAATATTTAGATAGAAAGACTGAAGTAAATCATCAATTAATTGGCTCATAAATTCTAAACACTCACTTAGTTTCAGAAAAATTCTTGATATAATTTGTAACTTACCAGTGTGCAGATTCGCTTTTCGCTTAAAGGATAAGTAAGCTTCTATATCTAACAGTCTCCTATCTAGTACAACACGGCGGAAATAAGCCACCCATTTAAAATTTCTGAAATCATTGCTAGCAGCTAATTACGAATTATGCCTAGTGGTACTAGCTATATTTCATTTACAAACAATTACTTAAATAAAAGTCACAATTTGAGTAGTGTTAGCCTTCACTTCATATCTGTAACCCAGCAAATCTAGTATACTAGTAATACGATTAGAAAGCGTATGCTGCTCGTAGCATAACTGATGACCTTTTGCAGCAATATTTTCCGCTATTTCCGGGTTTTCTACAAGATATTTAATCTTATTAATTAAATCATCGGGATCTTGCGGATCGTAATAAACAGCATTTTCCCAATCTTTAAAAAATTTGTTAGATATTTCACCAATGACTTTATTTTGCAGCAATACCCCACCACAAGCCATAATTTCAAACGGGCGATGTGTAAGAGTGGCAGACATTGATGGTAGATTCAAATTGAGTGTATAGGAGTTCAATTCATTAGTATATCTTTGTACTGCCTCAAAGGGGTTTGTCATTAAGCTGAAGGTAAATTGAAATAAATCGACTTCCTGACATTGACTTAATGCCTGTATAATATTGCGCCGCTCATCATAAGTTTTTTCAGTAAAATATTGAGCTATATTACCTCTGAAAATAGCGCGATTACGCCGTTGATTAAACGGAACTTTTATTCTTAAATATTCCGGATCAATTGCATTGGGAAAAAACGTAATTGGTAAAGATAAATTTTTCTTAATCTTCAAAAATTCAACATCAGGTTCATGATTACAAAGTAAGGCATCCACACATGGTATTGTATTATTCATTGCATCAGATATCTGTTGCTGCCATTGAATACTATTTTGTACGACATCTGAAGAACAGCACTCTTGAACAATACCTAATTTTTTAATATGAGATTGATGCCATTGTTCCCGCCACTTAGCAGTATTATGTAAAGATTGAGAATGCCAATTAAAACTTAACATCAATACAATATCTGCTTGAGGGTTTTTTAAGTAATCAAACAAATCATCATCATATTTAGGTTCAGTTGCATTCCAATCTGCTATTGGTCTAAAAAATCTATTAAGTAGACCCTCTTTTTGTAAAACATTGATCCAACCATACGAACAAGACCAGGCATGAAATCCAGATGCTTGTAACACTACGTCTATACGCGGTTTACTACCAAGAGAACTAGCGATATTAAATCCTTTATCTAAGTTCGACTTTGAACTGGTAGTTATTATATTGAAGTCAACAGGTTTCAGATCATTTAAAGCTTTAATATGAGATACATGAAGATTTTCTGCTTTTGCTTGTAAAATAGCCTGTTTATTTTCTCTACTCAATAAAACTCTACAGTAAAGTTGTGGCAGTAGGTACTCCCACTCTTTTTGGCTAAGATTACTTAGCAGAGAAATTTCTGGTTCCTCATCAATATCTAAATCTTTTTCTTGAACGATATCAAAGACAATATCTGATAATATAAAATTAGCATTTTCGTCAGAAATGCCACTGGTATCTAAAAAGAGCGTTATTTTTCCATTTGCTGAATGAGTAATAATGCTTTTTATAATAGAGACTAAATCTTCATAGAGTAATTCCTCTGGTTGTTGCCAATCTGGAAAAGCAATTAAGTTGAATTCTCTTAAACTAAATTCAACGTTTTTTTCTGTTTCTTCAATAACAGTTGATTGAACTATCTTATCCGGCTTAGATTGTTCAATATAGTCAACTGAATTTACTAATAAACCACTCACATTGTAACTTTGTAAATACTGTGGTAGATGCCACTCAACTTGTGGGTCAGGTTCGTGCATAACTGGCTCAACATTGCCCCGCCAAGCTACGGCCATAATTTGCATGGTTTGATAAACCATGACATTCCAACCCCGTTGTCTTAAATAATGTAAGCCGTGAGCAACATCTGGAGAAGATAAATCGTGAAAGAGAATTAAAGCATCATCTTCTGCAAACTTTTCACATTCCATCGCGTCATATAAAGGCGCAGGTGCATCATGATTTCCATCAATAAAAATCAGTGACCATTTTCTTTGTAGTTTCTCTGCTAATTCCTCAACTTTTTGAGGGCTGTAACCAGCTATTAAATTAACTGAGCTAAGAACACCAGCTGTCTCTAGTGAACTAGTAACGCTTTGATAAAAATCTTGCCTATCTAGCAAAGGATCTATAACATCTAGTTCAACACCTGCTAGAGCTAGATGACAAGCAGACCAACCTAGCCAACAGCCGATTTCTAAAGCTTTTTTACCTTCAAACTTTAAAGCCGTATTATAAAGAATATGTGCCTCATCTCGATTGAGAAAACCTGTAGTGGGTTCTCGCCAATCTACATACCAGTTATGTGGAATTTCTCTACGTAAATATGGCCAAGAACAATTATCAGTGTTCCCAACAATCATATCGGGGAAACACGTATCAGGACAAATGATTTCAAAATCCGGTGAAACATAATCCCATTTAGAAATTAAATTACGTTTAATTACTTTATTGGTTTCTGCAATCATCCGTTCATCTCTAAATGCATTTTCTGCACGAGTTTTACAAGCCTGACCTATAGACTTACGCAATTCTGAGTTTGTAGACCAGGCTTTAATTGTTGTTACTAACTCCTTAACAGTAGCTTCTGGGTTAATTTTTGGATCGGGCAGCAACTTCCCAGTATCATACAACTCTTCTGGAATACCGCTAACTGCTGTTGCAATTACAGGTAATCCCTTAGCCATTGCTTCCATTATCGCTAAGGGCATTCCTTCAGACAAAGAAGGTAAAATAAAAATATCACTGGCATCCAACCAGTCTGGTATATCCCAACGCTGTCCTAGAATTTTTACTTTATCTGCGACTTCTAGTTGATTGACTGCTTCTCTAAGTTCATTTTCAAACTTACCACCTCCAGCCCAGACAAAATAAAGTAAATCCCAAATATCCGTGTTTTTTAATTCTTCAATAGCTGCTAATTGATATTGATAACCTTTAACAGGTTCCAAACGAGCAGATGTAAAACACAGCACTGCATTTGAGGGAATACCTAATTCTTGGCGTAGTCTATTACGAACTGATTGCTGAGGAGGAGCAAAATATTTTGCGGATCGTCCGTAATAAATAACTTGTCCCTTATTTTTAGGTAATCCAAACAGTTCATATAACAAATTTAAGTTTTCGTATGAAACTGCGACAACTGCCTTTGCTTGCTGATAAACTCGTAACATTTGATATAAAAATTCTGACGGAAGCCCACCTGGATAGGGCGCAACAAAACCAACAACAATTATGTATGGTATGCCCATCTGAATAGCAACTATCTTAACGCCAGAATTAGCTAATGGCCATGTGTCACTAAAAATTATCAGATCGGGTTTAGCTGTTTTAAAAATTTCTTGTGCATGAGAACCATCCTTTATTGTGCGTTCCCATTCTTTTGTTGTATCAAAATCTAGCAATAGATGCTCTATTCCTAGCTCTTTTTGAGCATTCAACAAAGGGTTATCAATATTACTTTGTACATGTGTTAGTTGATAATCTAACGCTGCTAATCCGCACAAAAGTGTATGATTATATTGTGCAACTCCACCCAATCCTGGATCATCACTATAAAGTAAAATATGTTTATTCATATATGCTCCTTTCTAATTGTATTTGTATCAGTATTTACTACATTTTTTAGGTTTTTATAATGAGATTTTTAGTTACATATTTTAATGCTCTGAATTTATTTGCTTGGCTTGTATATTACTAATATTATCTAGATCACAAAGAGGAATATTTTGGGCTTGTGCTTGTATAATAGCCTCTTTATTTTCAATATCTAATGAAATTCTGGCATAAATCCAAGGTAATAAAGCAGTCCATTCTTTTTGATTCATGTTACCAACAAAGGAAATGCTTAAATCTTCTGATATATCTATATTTTCTTCTAAAGAAATACTAAATAATATATCAGATAATATAGATTCAGGATCTTCAATATCTACATTGTAAGTATCAATCAGAAGAGTTAATTGGCTTATATCGTGGTGACTAATAAGTTTAATAATAGTGGTTTTTAAACTTTCATATAACAAGTTGTTTTTTTCTTCCCAATTTGGAAAAATAATTAAATTTATGTTTCTGAGACTCAATATTTTACATAAAGTATCTGATATAGAAGATTTTTCATACTCTTTCTGTTTTAACAGGTAATTTAGTCCATTAGAGTAGTAATTTATAGATTTATCTATAGTTGCTTGATATTTAATATCAAGATATTCCTTGATATTAGAAAACATTTGAATTATTGCTGGTAAACGCTGCTCATCACTTTTACTAGTCCATACTCCCTGGGAGTGAAGCCTATATGCTGACATTACTTCGTTAATATACCAAATATTTCCATACTGTGCATTGAGAATGTGAATTACCCAATCTCCCATGCTTAATTCATGGAACCACTGTGGAAAATTCTTTATTAAACCATTTCGATACATTACAGAAGCAGTAGGGATAAAATTTTCTATTAGTAAATCTTCAATACTAGATGTTTCTTTTTGTTTATGTCGAAATAGCCCTGGCGGTTGGCGATTATCTTCCCAAAATATAATAGCATTATGAAAACATATTGCATATTTAGGATGTTCATCTAAAAAATCTACTTGTCTCTGTAGTTTATCAGGAGAAATCCAATAATCATCACCTTCTAGAAGTGCAATATACTGACCTTGACAGGTTTTGAATGTATTAAAAAAATTTTTGTGCGCCCCCAAGTTGACATTAGGCAATAATAAACGAATTCTATCTGAATATTTTTTTTGGTAATCAATTACAATTTGACGTGTATTATCTGTAGAACAATCTTCACCTATAATAAGTTCATATTCAAAATCAACTTTTTGCATCAATACGCTTTCTATTGCTTGAGAAATAAATTTTTCATGGTTATAAGTAACCATTAAAATACTAACTTTCATTTCAAACTTCCTTAATAAGTACTTAATGGTGTAATCATTTTAATAGTTGGTTGCGATTGAAAATAATTCTTATTTTTTACTACTAACCTAATAATCTGGCAAATCTTAGTTATATCTTCTAAACTGACGGATGTTCCTGTAGGTAAGCAGATTACACATTGAGAAATTTTTTCTGTTTTTGGTAGCAATAATTTAGAATAATGGTAATAGGAAAGATAAGGTTCCATCTTATGGCAGCCAGGATAAAAATATCTGCGAGCCATCACATTTTCAGCCTGCAATATTGCCACAAATTTATCCCTATCAATACCAAGAAATGTTTCGTCAATTTCCAAAACAATATATTGATAATTACATTTATCTGTTTCATTGTAATTAATTAGCCTGATACCACTAATATCTTCTAATTCTTTTTTGTAGTGTTTGTAATTTCGATTATTAATATAAACAAATTCATCTAGGCTATCAAGTCCAGTTAATCCCATTGCTGCTGATGTTTCATTCATTTTGCCATTAGTACCAATGTATATAACTAAGTCATAATCAGCAAAACCAAAATTTGTCATCAAGCGAATTTTTTCCGCTAATTCATCACTATTTGTAACAATTGCTCCACCTTCAAATGTGTTCAAAAATTTAGTTGCGTGGAAGCTAAAAACTTCCGCATCTCCAAAGCTACCAATCATACGTCCTTGATGTGAGCAACCGAAAGCATGAGCAGCATCAAACATTAATTTTAAGTTGTGGGCACGAGCAATTTTATTTAAAGCCTCCACACTACAGGGACGACCCCACAAATGAACGCCAATAATGCCTGTAGTAACTGGGGTTATTAATTGCTCTATTTGCTTTGGATCGATATTGTGGGTTTCAGGATCAATATCACAAAATACAGGGGTAATTTCTTGCCATTGGAGAGCATGTGCAGTTGCGATAAAAGTAAAAGAAGGGACAATGACTTCGCCTTTTAAACCAGCAGCGCGAATGGCTATTTCTAATGCCACTGTTGCATTACAAGTAGCAATGCAATGTTTTACTCCAACGAACTCAGCAATCCTTTTCTCAAATTTTTGTACATAAATACCATTATTTGTTAGCCATTTTCTATCTAGAATGTCATTGATGCGCTCCAATAACTCTTGGCGGTTTCCAATATTAGGACGACCAACATATAATTTTTCAGCAAATGCTGGTGTACCATTAAAAATAGCTAAATCATTGAAATATTGTTTGAAATCGTTCATTTTATTTTATTCAGTTAATTTTGAGAATATTACAATATATTGAACTGACATTAACTTGCACTCTAATGTTTTAACTTGACTTAGTTATAACAAGGAAAAATCACTACTTGAACTTGCCGTTTCTCAAAACTTTAGCAGCCATACTAGTGATTAAATTACCCACATTTTCCCAAAAACTATCATTTTAAAAAACATTCTATTTTTATTGTTTTCAAATATTTATATTGTAATTCTTTCTAAGAATCGCCATCACAAAAGTGTTGTGGTAACTGCCATTTTTATAAACTACCTCTTCTAACTTTCCTTCTACTAAAAAACCCACTTTTTCATACATTTTAATAGCTCTAGTATTTTGCTCAAGAACATAAAGATAAATACGATTGAGATTTAAATCAATAAAAGCGTGCTTAAGAATTTCTCGACATACCATTTCTCCAATACCTCTAGACCAGTAATTCTTATTACTTATAACAATTGAAAATTCAGCAGAACGATTTATAAATTGAATATTTGTTAAGTAAACATTGCCAATAAGATTATTGTTATCTGATTCTAGAATAGAGAGCCTAACATTTTTATCTCTATTATTAAGATAATTTTGATACCATTCCTCGTCTATTTTTTCAGAAATATAAAGAAAATTACAACCAAGTAAATTTATAATCTCATGGTCATTTCTCCAGTCATTAATTTTTGCTAAATCATTTATTGATATCTCTCTTAATTTGAACATTTTTACATCCCTAATAATTCTTTTAATGATTCAATTACATAGTTTAGATCGCCAATTTCATATCTATGATCTATTGGAAGCGCAAGTAATTTTTGTGTTAATTCTTGTTCAAAATCAAATCCTTTTAGTCCTCTATATATTGTATCACTCCACAATACTGGAATAAAAATATTTTGCTTGTATAGTAATTTTTTATCTATTATATTATTGAGCAAAAGAGGATAACAATAAGGGATAGCATTAGTTGACAAAGGCAAATTAAATTCATTGATTTTTTCAAAAAAAGAATGATAGTGATTGAAGTTATCCTTACGTTTTTGACCAATAGCTAGATAATCAATATTAGCAAGTAAATATTCAGAAAGTATTGATATATTTTTTATTTCACCATCTAATCCTTTTTCATATTCTATAAATTCTTGATATGCTTGTTCTTGCTTACCTAATAAACGGTTCAATAAATGATTACAATTAAAGTCAGTATTCCTTTCATATTCAACAGCAATATCATAAGGAGTATAAAGATATGCTCCATCTGGCACACCAAAAAACTTTCTTGCAGAATTAAAAGACCAAGTTTTATTATTCATTCGATCAAAGAATGCTTGAGTATTATCAATTATAATCTGATCACTATACTGATTAATTAAGGCTTCAACACATTTGCCTTTTAATCCAAAATAATTGATATAAAGAAAATACTCATTTTTGTTTAATTTTAAATCTTCATTAGGTTCTAAATTTAGATTAATTGAGTAAAAACTATAGGGGATTTGATTCGTTTTAATCGGCTCAAGCAATGCATTACAGCTATAAAAAGGTATCCATATTCTTTGGGCTTGAATGTGTTCAAGAACCAGATTCAGGCAAGCTCTTCCATTACTAAGAGCAATTGCATTAGAATGATAACTGTAATTTTTGTTTTTAATTTCTAACTCAAAAAATCCACCAATTGGTTTTTGTCTAGACTTCATATCCATCTTTAAATCCTCATATAAACTTATATATATAAACATTTATAAGTTTTATTTTTGCTATTAAAATATATATTTATTTCGTTATTTTAATCAAAAAGATGTAAAAATTTTTATTTTAATTTATCAAATCATATTCATTTAACATTTCTTGAATTTTTTCTTTATTATTAAACATTAGAACATCAATGATTGAGAGCCAAGGAACAAACTGATTGTCAAATTGATTGTATTCGATAAATCTTGGCTGAATAAATGACAACTTGATATCATTTTTTTTAAACACTTCTCTTGAATACAATTTCTCTCCTCCAATTGGATTTATGTAATGGTCAGCCTTTAAACACTTGTTTATACTGATAACCCGTTGTTCTCCTTTCAATGTATTATCTTTAGTCAGTTCCGAAGACAAACAAACTTGTGTACCTATATCTAAATAATCACAAATGAGTTTTAGGCTATTTGTTATCATCTTTGAGAGATTCATTTCATCTCCACAAAAAATGCAATCTAATAATTTTATAATATTTGAGTAATAAGGGGCTTTTCTATAAGACGAATCCACTATATTTAATATTTTTTTTCTCTCTTTATAAAGATTATTTGTGAAAAACCTCTGATTGATATTCAAAAAAGCAGAATCATTTCTTATGCTTAACGTAAACAGATAAGGTTCTCTATTTAATAGAATTCGATTTCTATTTATCCAGCCTCCTTTGATGTACTGTACATCATCATGGATTACAAATTTGTCTGCCATATTTATAAGCTGAAAATATCCAATATAGGGAAATAAGTACGGCTGCATTATAGCAATCTTCATAAATAGCCCTTCATTTAAACTAGTGAGGTGCTTAGATAAAGAAATAAACTTTACCGATCCAATATGTCAACTAGTCACTGGAAGCTCGAAATAAGATAATTGCACCAATTGATACTGCTAGATACAGCGCCAAAAGATAACACTGACGAAGATTATTAATGCAGTATCTCAAGCATCATTTTGTCGCTCTACCAGTCTAAAATATCTCTTGATTCAGCAATATCCTATTTTTAGATACGACCTTTCTGGCAAACCATAAAAATGCTAGCGCAGAGATCAGGATATTGCATTCCTAATTTGTAGCAAGCTTCTAGATATGAGTCTGAAATTATGTCAGTACTTAATAATTTATCAAATTGAAAGTTGGCTAATGCTTTGAAAAATATACCGCCTCGATGAACAATATTCAGACCAGCATCAATAGTATCTTTTTCTAAACTATCAAAAGCGTAAGTTTTTCGATGTCCATGAGCAAACTCTGCCTCAGTAACTGCCGTGTTGTGAGAAATAAGACCCATCTTAACAGCAATTTGCCGAGATGGAGCATTTGCATTGGGGACAGCTAAAAAAAGCAGTCCCTGATCTGATAACCAGGAATTAATTTTACGTAGAATGAAGACAGGATCATCTAAATGTTCAAGCGTATGAATTAGAAAAATAGCATCGTACTTGTCTTGCAATTCTAGTGTTTCAAAAACTGAGTTAATGAATTTAACTTTATGTCCCACACGATTTCTTACATATTCTATTAAAGTGTCAGCAGCCTCAACAACGGTGATATCTGTGTAGTGATCGATCAGCATCTCAGTAAATTCTCCCTGAAAGCAACCTAACTCTAATGCCTTACCCGATGACAAAAATGGTAGAAAAGAACGCAACATATAGCGTCTTAGAAGTTTGTCAAAGCTATACTCATACTTTTTAGCAGGGTCATTAATATTAAAGGTTGAATATTCTTTATTGTAATCTCTCATATTAAGTCTCTATTTATATGGTTTATGATGCATTAATAAATTAGCCTTGTCCTGGTTTGTAAAATCTCTTTTCTAGAGGTTGATACCATTCTTCCAAATTTGTTGGAACTAGAGCATTGTATCCAAGGATCTGCTTCATTTCTTTCGATAAACAGGTTGCATAGTCATATCCAAAGTATCGAGGTAAATCCAACTGTTGCTTGACAAAAGGCTTAGTGAAACAGAGTGTAAGAGCGCGTCTAGGCTCATCCGTCTGATTGCTTCCTGCCGCGTGCCAAAGATTCGCATCAAAAAGAATGATGCTACCACTTTTTCCAACAGCGCGAGTAGAATTTTCGTAGAATAATTTTTCAGATGGGCGATCTGCTAGATAATGTCCTCCATTCATGAAGTAAGTTCCACCATTTTCTAGTGTGAAATCATCTAGCATGACAATCATTTGAAGCATCAGTTTTAGGTTGCCTGTGAAACTGCGAACATCTCGATGAATATTCAAAAGATAAGAAGGATGATTCTTAAGATTATTTACACCACCAAAAATATTCAAAATGTAGTTGCCACCAAAGTAGTGTATTATGACTTGTTTCAAATACATTCTTTCTAAAAATTCCATAAAGCTGTCACCCAATCCCAAGAGGTGATTAATTGTCCCGTCAGTATTTTGTGCTACACCATTCTTGATTTGAATCTGACGAGCTATTGCATTTGCTTTATCGAGGTCTAGCCTTAACTTTTCAACTAATTGAGCATCAACAATATTCTTAAATAATACCCATCCTTGTTTTTCAAACTCTTTCTCTACTAATACAGACGAAGAAAGATAACTTTCATTTTTAACATACTCATTTGGAGAGTGGGAAGACATGTCATACTACCTCTAGAAATTAATCAATGTGCCCCATTTTTATTGTGCGGGGATGCCATTCCCTTGTTGCTTCTTAACTTGCTCTAATACAGTTTTGTAATCTTGCCGTTCGGGATGCAACTTGACCAGTTTCTCTAAAGGTTCCATCGCACCTTTCGCATCCTTCAATTGCAACCGCAGCACAGACAGTTTTTCTAAAGCAAGTTGGTTTTCTGGTTCCCGTTGTAAAACTAACTCGTAGCCCCGCGCCTGTTGCAGCAATCCTGACTCAGGAGAAGCAGACGCAGTTGCTGGCTTAGGTTGAGTAGCCTGTTGGATTGCTGGAATAGCTGCAAATACCGTAGAACCAAAAAACGAGAACATTGAGACGATCGTGACAATCTTTTGTCGCCGCTGAATCTGCTTTTTGCGGGTAACTAGGTATTCTTCGTCTGAACCAGCCATGCTTCACATACTTGCTGCGGTATATACTTAGGTATCAGCAAGCCTCCCGTTCTGAGGATACCCATCTGTTCAACACAAACTAACATCCGCGCTAAAAATTTTTTACACAAACTTCAAATGCTGACTCTGAAGACAAGGGAACTTTATGCTAAACCCATGCTGCACCAACAATTTTGCCATGCGTAGTTTACCGCCGTAGGCATCGCTCCTACTACCTCAAAGCAAAACCCTACCCTGTGCCCTAACAGGTCTTATTCTCTGAGCAAAGCATTAAAATTATATAAAGATTTGCAATTATTTTGCCTAAAGCCAGATGTTTGCGATATCCTAAATAACATTTAAATCAACAGAAAGAGTAGACATTTCTACTCAATTGCAAATTCACCTGTCAGTCAAAAACTTTCAAACTAGCTCGTATCCTATAGCTTCTTCAACAATTAAGCATATTTTTCCTAATTTAAACAAACAGAATTTTCCCACTAGTCCTCAGTCACACCACTTAGTGGAACTTCCTTAAGGACTAATTATTCTGCTCGGTGTTCACAATAGATATCTAACGAAAGGTAGTGTTGCACTCTTGCAGAAAAAAGGTAGAGGTAAAGAGGAAAAACAAAAGGGTCAAAAGTTAAAGGAAAAAGGGAAAACATAAAAGGGAAAAGGGGAAAGGGGAAAGGGATGAACAGGTCGCCCACAAGGGGCGAGGTTTTTACCTTCCTCATAAAATTTGGATTATTTCGCGCCACTTGCGGGCGAGGTTTTTACC
>CAXUOL010000044.1:0-19394 GCA_964252435.1 uncultured Nostoc sp. | reverse complement strand
CTTCCTGCCTCCTGCCTCCTCGAAAGGATTGGGAATAAACTGTGCTGCTGTTAAATCAGGTTGATTCAGATAACCCCTAGCTAATCCCGCACCGCCGATGTACAATTCACCCGGTACGCCAATGGGTACTGGTTGCAGTTGCTCATCCAGTAGATAAATCTGCGTATTGGCAAGTGGACGACCAAGGGGTACTGTCTGTGCATAACTAATTTGCCGATCAACTGCGAAGGTAGTAACCCCTACGGTGGCTTCTGTAGGGCCGTAGTGATTGAAAATTAAGCTAAATGGTGCTTGCTGCTGAATCTGTTCAATCAGTTGCCAACTTGCGGCTTCACCACCCAGAATTAATTGCTGGCGGGGCAAGATGGAATCGGATGGTGCAGCAGCGAGAAGAGTGGCAAGGTGAGAAGGGACAATTTTTAGACAGTCGATAGGATGGGTGCGGCAGTATTTTGCCAAGGCTGCTGAGTCAGTAGCACACTCGGCAGACAATACATGCAGACATCCACCAGTGCAAAGAGCAGCAAAGATGCTAGTATTACCTAAGTCTGCGGCTAAGGTAGAAACAGTGGCGAAGTTGGTTGTGGTTGATAGGTTTAACCTCTGGGTAATTCCGTTAAGGTAATTTAAAAGTTGTTGATGTTCGATCGCAACTCCTTTTGGTCTACCAGTAGAGCCGGAGGTGAACAAAACATAAGCTAAATTCTCAGTTATCACTTCACTGCTGAGATTTTCATCTTTGTGTTGAGCAATGGTATCCCAATCTGTATCTAAGCAGACTATCTGTGCTGTATGTGTTGGTAGGGCATTTACTAATCGCTGTTGTGTCAAGATTACTGGTATTTGGGTATTCTGCAATCGGCTGGCAAAACCATCTTTGGGTAAAGTTGGATCTAGCGGTAAATAGGCTCCACCAGCTTTGAGGATGCCCAAAAGTCCAATAATCATCAATAGCGATCGCTCCACACAAAGTCCCACTAAAACTTCCGCCTTGACTCCTTGCTGCTGCAAATAGTTAGCAAGTTGATTGGCTTTGCTGTTCAACTGTGAATATGTTAATTGCTGGTTTTCAAAGACAACGGCAATTTTATTTGGTGTTTTTTGTACTTGTGCTTCAAATAATTGATGAATGCATTTATCTTGTATATTGTCAAGATTTGTTTGGTTAAATTCGACTAATAATTGTTGGCGATCGCTTGGGCTAAGAATCTCTAATTGGCTAATTTTCTCTTCTGGATTAGCAGTTACACTAGTTAATAAAGTTTGAAATTGTCTGGCTATACGTTCAATAGTATCGGCTGAGAAATAATTGATATCGTAGTAGAATTCTGTAGTTAAAGAATGCTGGCGTTGAGTACAAGTAAGTTTGATTTTAAACTGTTCAATACAACTGTAATATTGCTCCAGAGAAAATGATATGTCGCCAGCAACGAGTTCTTCTGGTAGTTGCTCAAACTCGAAACCGATGGGAAAAGCCAGTTGATGATTTTCTATGGGTTCTGGCACAAAATAATCTTGCCATTCTGAATTAGCTTCTATAGTTTGATTAGCTAGTTTTACAACTTCTTTAAAACGTAAATCTGGTGTAAAATAACTTTTAATTGGCAACCAAGTAGCAACAAGTCCTAGTAAGTTATGTAGTTTTTCATAATCGCGGCGATCGCTAGCCATGCCGATAAGGATATCAGGCTGTCTTGTAAGTCGCCAAATCAGCGTTTGCCAGCAAGCTAATAAAACGACAGTAACGGAAGTATTATACTTTTGAGCTAAGGTGGCAATCTTGGCTGTTATGTTAGGGATAATATCTAACCGATAACAGTCTATTTCAAATTTTGATGCCTGTAATAGTTTATTCTCAAAAGGCAACTTTAAACAGGCAAGTGTCGAAATCTTTTGTTCATTCCAGTAATGTTTAGCTGTTTGGGCATCTTCATCTTCGAGTAATTGATTCTGCCATTCGGAAAATTGGAGATATTGTAGAATTTCTTCTGATAGTGCTTTTTCTTCTAAGCAAGCAGAATAGGAATTACTGATTTCAGTTACTAAATTTTTGAGTGTCCATGTATCAGCACAAATTGAAGGCAGACTGATAAGTAAAATGTACTTATTTATTGATAGCGTCAGTAGAGATACATGCAACAGTAGTCCTTGCTCAAAATCAAGAGAAAAACTGCGTGCTTCTTGGAAAAAATATTCTATTTTGCTTGAGAGTTCTTTTGGTTCGTAATGACTCAAGTCAATGTCACAACACGAGAGAATATTCCTATTGACTAAAACCATCACCGGAATTTTCATTCCAGGTAGATGGTGAAAAGTTGTACGCAGAATTCCATGTCGAATAACGATTTGCTCTAAAGCAGCTTTTAACGCTTCTGGGTTGAGATTACCTTTAAGAAGAATAGCACATTGAGTAAAGTAAGCTAAACTATCCTGCTGTAATGACCAAAGATGCTTTTGTTGAGGAGAAAGCCGAAACCCCTGAGTTATTTGATTTGGCATATTGTCTACTCACTTAACTGTTTATGACATTAACTATAGCAGTCCTAAATCATTCGTGAAACTTACATATCCCCTTCTTCCTTCTTCCCTTTGCGTCCTTTGCGTCCTTTGCGGTTCGTTTCCTTATCTATGTTTTTTCACGACTCATTTAGGATTGCTATATATGTAAACTAATTTTACCCTTTTAATTCAATACGGTTCAGTTAAGGCTAAAACTCTTTCTCAAAGTAATTTTTTTTAACGAACCGCAAAGGACGCAAAGGACACAAAGGGAAGAAAGAAATGCTTAACTGAACCATATTGTCTTTTAATGAACTGATTAATTATGTTCCTTTAATCATTTCGCCCATTGCTACAACAATTTTCCGAAAACCTACATAAGGATTACGTCCGTGAGCAATCAGCATATTATCTAACATCAAAATATCGCCTTGTTCCCAAAAAAAGCTCGTTTGAGATTGCCGATAAACTTCATTGATTTCTGCGATAACTGAATCTTCTATAGGCGTGCCGTCTCCGTAATAAACATTACGCGGTAGCTGTTTATTTCCAAATATAGACAATAAAGATTCTCTAACTTTTACGTCTAAATATGCTATATGGTGTAACTGAATTTGATTGAAAAATACAGATTCACTAGTTTTTGGATGTACTGCCAAAGCTGGACGAACTTGGCGAGTAATTAGACTATTATCATCATACCATTCAAAATCAATCCTAGCTTGACGGCAATAATTTTCTACAACTAATTTATCATTGGTACGAAAGAAATTTTGCCAGCTTACATCCAGACTCTTGGTATAGTGACGAACGTACATTAATTGTTTTTGAGCTAATCTTTCTCTCAGTTTGGGATTGATTATTTTGTAAGCTTTTCGGCAGTCTATAATCGGTGTTTCTCCACCTTGTTGTGCTGCTTGGACACAGAAAAACCAAATTTTCAGAGGCCACTGATGTAAATGAGAACTTTCGTTATGAAAGAGAATAGCTTTTTCAGGCGGGTAAGGAGTAGAACCATAAACTTTTCCACCCTCTCCAGTCCGGGGTAAATCACCATATTCATCAAATAAGTCTGGAGAAATTACCTGGGCAAAACTTTCAAATTCTAATACTGATTTTACATTGAAACCTCTAAACAAAATCGCACCATGTTTTAACAATTCTCTCTCTAAAAATTCCTGGTTAATCTTAGACCAAGCAATCAAATCGATATCGTTACTAGCAGGCTGAATTACTAGAGGGAATGTTTGTCCGGTTTGGAAGTAATCAGTTTTGATTAATCTTTCTGGCAAGGAGCTAACAGCTTTAGGAGTAATGCCGATTAACTTCTCTTGATTAAATGCTTTGCGCTCTCTTTTTTGTCTAACTTGTTGTTTTCTTTCAGCTTCAGTCAGCATTTCTAAATTGCCAATCTGCACATCAGGTTGGGAGACAATGCTGTTAAGCAGCGTCTGGAAGTGGTTTGTCATCCGAGTGATGGTAGCAGCATCAAAAAGTTCAGCGTTATACTGCCACTTACCCAAGATTCCCTGCTCTGTTTCTGTTAAAAATAGTGCTAAATCAAACCTGGCTATTTTGTTTTCAATTTCCAACAGACTTAAGGTCAGTCCTGGCAATTCTAAGGTTGGCATTGGGGCATTCTGAAGGACAAACAACACCTGAAATAGTGGCGATGTGTTGCTCAAATTTCGCTCAGGTTGCAAAGCCTCTACTAATTTCTCGAAGGGCAAATCCTGATGAGTGTATGCTCCTAATGCTACCTCGCGGACTCGCCCAAGTAACTCGCAAAAACTGGGGTTTCCGCTTAAATCGGTGCGTAAGACTAGCAGATTGACAAAAAAGCCAATTAATGATTCAATTTCGGCTCGATTCCGATTAGCAACATCAGTGCCAACAATGATGTCATCCTGCTGGGTGTAACGTTGTAGTAATATTTGAAAACTTGCCAGTAGGGTCATGAATAAAGTGACACCTTCTTGGCGAGTGAGTGCTTGCAATTCTTGAGATAGGTTAAAGGGAATGTCGAAGAATTGAGTAGCACAAGGGCTAGTTTTAACTTCTGCCCGTGGGCGAACTGTAGGTAATTGTAGTACAGGCAGGTTGCTTCCTAATTGCTTTTTCCAGTAGCTCAGTTGTTTTTCTAATACTTCCCCCTGCAACCACTGTTTTTGCCAGATTGCAAAGTCTGCATACTGTATGGGTAGTTCTGGAAGTGGAGAAGGTTTTCCAGCACAGAATACCTCGTACAATGTTGCTAATTCTTGAACAAATACACCCATTGACCAGCCATCTGAGACAATATGGTGGATTGTGAACAATACTATATGTTCTTGCTCGTGGATACGCAGGAGAGTACATCTTAGTAGTGGCCCTTGCACTAGGTCAAAACAGCGTTGT
Organism: uncultured Nostoc sp.; assembly: GCA_964252435.1. Taxonomy (GTDB): domain Bacteria; phylum Cyanobacteriota; class Cyanobacteriia; order Cyanobacteriales; family Nostocaceae; genus Nostoc. The sequence continues at coordinate 14,498 of CAXUOL010000044.1, read as the reverse complement.
GATTCTTCTGTAATCCGTTGTTGAACAATAACTGATTGCTGTGCTTCTGGTAACTCACGTAAGTCTACTACTGGTATTCTGATAGTTAGGCTAGGAGCGATCGCTTGAAATGGTTGTCCATTTACCATATAGAAGGTAGTACGCAACGCTTCGTGACGACAGATTATTTCCCCCAAGCTTTGCTCCAGCACAGCTACATTTAGGGAACCAATGAGACGTAAGCCAGATAGATCGTTGTAAGTTAAGCTGCCAGGGTATAGTTGCTCCAATAACCACAATCTAGCTTGAGCAAACGACAGTGGTAAATTGCCAGATCGGGAAACCCGAACAATGGCAGGAGTTTCTAGCTTCTGTTCCAGTTTGCTCACGATTCCAATCTGTTTAGCTAGGCTAGCGATAGTAGGTGATTCAAATAAGTGACGTAGTGGTAGTTCAATTTGGAAAGCATCGCGCACGCGGGACATAACTTGAGTGGCAAGTAAGGAATGTCCACCCAGTTCAAAAAAGTTGTCGTTAACTCCCACTTGCTCAACACCAAGAATTTGCTGCCAAATTCCGGCTAGGACTTCCTCAACAGGATTACGGGGTGCTACGTAGGTAAGACCAAATTCCTGTTGGTTATATCTCTGAGGTGAACTAAATTTGGGAATTTGACAGACTGGAATTTTGTTTAAAAGTGTTGCTATCTGTGGTTCTGGATCGCCAACTATGGTAATCAGCAAGCTCAAGAATTGCTCTTGAATCAGAATTACGTCAGATTGCTCGAAGCGGCGTTGATCGTAGATAATATCAACTATGAGTTCTGAACTTGGAACTACGAGCAAAGTCAAAGCATATTTTGTTTGCGATCCTTTAAAACTTGTCTGACAGATATTAAGACTTAAATCAGAGGATTGGAGAATTGATACATCTGGAAAATTCTCAAAAACTAAAAGGCTTTCATAAAGAGGCAATGCTCCAGGTACTTCACTCCATTGATGGACTTGACCGCCAGGGCTATATTCATACTGCTGTAGCTTTAAGTTATAAGTCTGGATGTCTTTGAGCCAAGACCAGAAGGATGCTTCAGGAGAAATCTTTACCCGTATTGGTAAAGTATTAATGAAGAGTCCGGTCATCAATTCAACCCCCTCTAGTTCTGACGGACGACCAGAGACGGTGATGCCAAAAACTACATCTTCTTCACTGCTATAACGACTCAAAAGCAGCGCCCAGACTCCCTGAGCCAATGTGTTCAAGGTTAGGCGGTGTTGTCTTGCCAAAGATTGCAGTGTTGCTGTGGCGGCAGCTGATAAGTAATCTCTTCGTTCTGCGTAGGGCTGTTCTTGGTCAGAGAAACCAGTTGGTTGTGCGATCGCTCCCAGTGGGGTTGGTCTGGTAAAATCCTGTAGAGTCTGCCGCCAGAATGCTTCGGCTGCGGAACTATCTTGCTTTTTCAGCCAAGCAATGTAGTCCCTGTATGGACGAGGTTTTTCTAGATGTAAATCTTGACCTTGAGAAAACGCTTCGTAAAAAGCTAAGACTTCCTTGAAGATTAAAGAACCAGACCACCCATCGATGAGAATGTGGTGATGAGTCCAAATAAATTGGTAATGGTCTTGAGCAAGATAAATTAGCGTCAGGCGAATCAGTGGGGCTTTGGCAAGTCCTAAACCTTGTTTGCGCTCTGAGTGCAAGAAAGCTTCTAGTTGCTTTTGCTGCTCGGAGGATGTAAGATGTCGCCAGTCTAGCTGTTCTAAAGGGACTTTGACTTGGAGAAGCACAGCCTGAAGTGGTTCATCCTGTTCTTTCCAGACGAAGCATGTTCTTAAGATGGGGTGGCGGTCTATCACCCGTTGCCAAGCTTGCTCATAGGCAAAAATGTCTAATTTTCCCTGAACAACACCAGTCAATTGCTCAACATGGATGCCTGACTCTGGAGCATATAGTGTCTCGAAGAGCATACCTTGCTGTGGAGCCGAAAGCGGATAAATTGCTTCAATATTTTTCTTGTTCACTTCATCCTCCACTTAAGAAAAGTCTATTTCAGCAAAAGCCTTTTCTAATTTTTCTTGGCTCAGTTCGACATCAGGAAAGTCAGCAGGAGTATAACCAATTGCATCAGTAGACTGACTGCGAACAATCAGCGCCCGCAGCACTTCTATGCAACCTTGAGCCAGACGCTCAACTGTGGCACGTTGATAATTGTTTTTGCTATACATCCAATCCAGTTGCAACTGACCACCCATAACGAATGCATTACATTCCAGCAAATGGCTCATGCTTCCTTGTGGACTACGGCTAAGACCAGGAGTTAAATGGGATAGTCGAAACATAGAATCATCAGGGATAATTCGATCCAACTGACCTAAGTAGTTGAAAATCACTTGGGCTTGAGGAAGGACTTGCAGTTGCTCAACTATTTCTGCGTCCTGGCTCATGTAACGCAGTACGCCATAGCCAAGACCTTGATTCGGAATTTGCCGAAGCTGCTCTTTAACTAATTTCAAAGTATCTTCTGGATGGATTGCCTCACCCAGTTCCAAAAGAACTGGGAAGATAGTTGTAAACCAGCCCACAGTAAGCGATAGTTCCACATCGTCGAAAATATCTTCTCGCCCGTGACCCTCTAAGTCAATCAGTAGCGTTCGCGAAGCGTCTCCGAAGGAGATTCGCTTTCCAATCCACTGTGCTAAAGTTTGGGCAACCGCAGTTATTAACAAATCATTAACTTGGGTTCGATAAACTTGAGGAAGTTCCTGAAGCAATGCTTTAGTCTCTTCCACAGTGAGTGTAGCTGACACAATTTGGGCAGAAGCCACTAAGTTGTCACCATCAGGATGATCTACTGGCAGAGGAGCAACGTATTTCCGTGAATTTGATAGCCAGTAAGGTAATTCTTGCTTAAGTTCTCCTGACTGTGCGTACTCCTGTTGTCGTTGTGACCACCGCTTGAACGAGGTTGTTTTTAGTGGCAACCTGATTGTTTCACCTTGAGTCAGCTGTTGGCAAGCGATATGTAGAGCGTCCAGCAAAATTCGCCAAGAGACACCATCAATGACTAGGTGGTGCATCGTCACCAGCATTCGCGCTGGCTTTTGCCCACCCAAGTCAAAAAAGGCCACCTTCAGCAATGGCCCGAACGACAGGTTGAGACTAGCTTGTACTGTCTCGGTTGCTGCCTCAATAGCAAATTCTTGTTGGTCTGGTGACAGCGCCGACAAATCTAGCCAGATAAAGGATACAGCCTCATCTGAACCAGCATTGAACTGTTGCCAACCAGATTCTTTTTGCACGAAACGCAGACGTAAGGCATCGTGATGTACAAGCAATTGCTGTAGCGCTTGCTTGATGAGCAACGGGTCGAGTTCTTGCTTCACTTCCAACTCGATCGCTTGGTTCCAGTGGTGGGAATCAGGCTGATTTTGTGCTATGAACCACGCTTGGATAGGTGTCAGGGGTAATGAACCAACGATCGCTTCTTGTTCAGCCCGGATTGTTGCGGTGATGCCTGCCATCGGTGCTAATTCAGCGATCGTTTGATGATCGAAAATCTGACTGGTAGTTAGCTGTATAGCAGCTTGCTTGGCTTTAGCGATGACTTGAATGCTGAGAATAGAATCTCCGCCTAAGTCGAAGAAGTTGTCGTAAATGCCCACCTGCTCAAGACCAAGTACCTGACTCCAGATATTAGCTAGTATCTCCTCAATAGTAGTACGAGGTGGTGTATAAGCTGCGTCTAAATCAGGTCTGGTTGTATCTGGTGCTGGTAGCGAGCGCCGATCTACTTTACCGTTAGAAGTTAATGGCAGTGCTTTCAGTGATACAAAGGCTGAGGGCACCATGTATTCAGGTAGTTTCTGTTTGAGAAAACTTCGTAGTTCTTCGAGCGATGGTGACTCCCGCCGCCAAACAATGTATGCTACTAAACGCTGGTTGCCTGAAACATCCTCCCGCGCCAAGACTGCTGATTCTTGTAATCCTGAATACTCACGCAGTACGGTTTCAATCTCCCCTAACTCTATGCGGAAGCCTCGAATCTTCACTTGGTCATCACGACGCCCCAGAAACTCCAGCGTCCCGTCTTGTTGATAACGAGCTAAATCGCCAGTTTTATATAATCTACTCCCTCCTGCCTCCTCAAAAGGATTGGGAATAAATTTCTCTGCTGTCAGTTCCGGTCGATTCAGATATCCGCGAGCTAGTCCCAGACCCCCAATATACAACTCACCCACCACGCCAATGGGCACTAATTGACAGTGTTGGTCGAGTACATAGAGTTTGGTGTTGGCGATCGCATCACCAATTGGAATTGACCCTGATAGCTGTTGGTGAGTTGGCACTTTATAAATGCAGCATCCGACAACTGTCTCTGTTGGCCCATACTCATTGACTAGCATGGTGTCGGGAGCAAACTTTTGCCAAAAGGCTATATTCTGTGCCAATAAGTTTTCGCCCCCGATAATGAAGGCGCGGGTTATTTTAGCAGCTTCTTCTGGTAATATCTGCTGGTTGAGCAATTCTAAATGAGCAGGCGTAATTTTAACGAGACTTAAGTTGGAATAGTGACGTAGGGAATTACTTAGGGTTTCAGTACCTTTGTCTTCCAATAGCTCTACTTGCCGCCCTACCAGTAAGGGTGAAAAGAGACTAGTGATTGTGAGGTCAAATGCTAGAGAAGAGTGAACTAGCGTTCCTTCTCCTTGAGAGACTGTGTATGCTTGCGTACACCAGTGCAAGTAGTTGACCAAACCTTGATGAGGAATTAATGTTCCTTTGGGTTTGCCAGTGGAGCCGGAGGTGTAGATGACGTAGGCTAGGTTCAGAGCCGTTGTCTGACTAACTAGGTTTTCTGTACACTCCTGGGCTATAACTTCCCAATCGCTGTCTAATCGGATGACTTGGATTCCTTGTATTGGGATATCGGCTGCTAGACTTTGCTGGCTTAGTAGCACAGGGGTCTGAGTATCCTTGAGAATAAAGGTTTTACGTTCCTGGGGATAAATTGGGTCGATTGGTACATAAGCTCCACCTGCTTTGAGGATACCTAGAATTCCTATAACCATTTCTAGTGATCTCTCTACGCAAATGCCCACCAGCACATCAGGGCCGACTCCCTGTTTTTGGAGGTAATGGGCTAGCTGATTGGCGCGAGCATTGAGTTCAAAGTAAGTTAGTTGCTGGGCTTGAAATTTGACAGCGATGTTTTCGGGTGTGCGATCGCTTTGTAGTTCAAACCAATGGTGGATACACTGGTAGGGTAGAGCAGTAATTTGGGTATTGTTGAAGCCTAAGAGTTGTTGACACTCATTATCGCTAATCATGTTGAAAGTAGCGATCGCCCCAGTCGGATTCTTGACTACGCTGGCTAACAAAGTCTCAAATTGCCCCGCCAAGCGTTGAATATCTTCTGCTAAGAAGAGATTGGCATCATAGTGAAGTTCATAGCTCAGAGAATCATCAAGGCGAACACAGCGAAGTTTCAGGTTGAATCTATCAATACAAGCGTATTGTCTGGAAATAGAAAAAGAGACATCCATCGCAGAATCCTGCTTTGAATATTCCTCAAACTCAAAACAAAGCGGAAAGAATGACAACTCTATTTCATTGCTGGTTGATTTGACAATTTGTTCCCAAGTAAAAAACTCCTGCCATTCAAATAATTTGCTAGTCAATTCGTTAACGTGTTGCAAAATATCGCTGAATTTGGAATTGTCTGTTAGGTGACAATGAACAGGTAAATATTTCGTAAATAGCCCTAACGCTTCCTCAAGTCCCTCATACGTCCGTCCATGATAAGCAGTACCAACAATCACGTTTAATTGTCCGCTGAGTCGTCCGAGCAATACCTGCCAACAAACCAGAAAAAATATAGAAATAGAAGTATTATCTGTCCGTGCGATCGCTTCAATATTCAACGCTAGTTCTGGATTAATTATTTGGCTAATAAATTTAGGTGTAAATTCTAGTTTTTCAGGACGTTGGTGTTCAAAAGGAAGCTTCAAATTGAAAATAGCAGAGATATCTTGTTTGTGCCAATACTCTTTTCCTAATTCTGTTTCCTCTGAGTCAATTAATTCGTTGAAAATTTCAGAGACATCAGCATACTGTATTGGTTCATCTGAGAGCGCATTTTGCAAGTGTGCTGTATTATATGAATAGCTGATCTCTCGCACCAAATTCTTGAGCGTTGCTGTATCCGCCAAGAGTGCAGGTAAACTGACAAGCAATATATGCTTGTCGGACAATAGCTCAATTAGAGCTAAATAACAAAGTGGTTCTTGCTCAAAGTTAAAAGGCTGTTGGCTTAATTCATTAAAAAGTACCTCTAGCTTAAGTTCTTGTTCAAATGGTTCTAGAGCGTTTAAATTAAATTTTTGAATAGACGGAATATAGTTATCAGTTATTACTTGAAGCGGGATATCTACTCCTGGCATACAAGGAAAGTTTGTACGCAGTATTTCGTGCCGATTGACAAGATCCTCTAAAACAGTCTGAAATCTTCTTACATTTAAATTTCCCTCAATCAGAACTTGACATTGAGCACGATAATGCTGACTATTGTCAGTTTTTTGCAACAACCATAGATGCTTTTGTTGCGGTGAAAGTCGAAAGCCCCTGATAATTTCTTTTTCCATATTTACTCCTCAGTTACTTGTGAGAGAATGATATTTCCACTACGCAAAATTGGTAATACCATTTCTTTGTGAGGCTGCGCCAAACAAACCCTTTTAACTTCTTCTTTCTTTGCGCCCTTTGCGTCCTTCTCCCAAGGGGAGACGCTAACGCGAATGCGGTTCGTTTTCTTTCTTGTACTTAAATATGGTTTAGGGCGTCTTCATACAGAATTGGTATAACTTATCTTTCTGATTTTAGGCATCAATTGCTACTTACAAGTCCAACTTTTTATTTACTAAATAACCCGGCGTTTAATATTCTTAAATTTATGAAGACGCGCCTCCTTGAGTTGTTTTTCATTCAGAATTTGTTGTTGCTTGCTTACTTCAGTGAGCATTTCCTCTAGAACATGCAGCTGAGTTTGGGGCTGTTTAACAACAGTACACAGAAGTTTTTCAAAGTATCCTAACATCTGCTTCATGCTGACAGCATCGAATAGGTCGGTGTCGTATTCCAACTGCACCTTCATTCCCTCAGTTGTATCCATCAAATTCATCAGCAAATCAAACTTTGCTCTCCCAGCCTCGATATCTGATTCCGAAAGCTTCACGCTTAAACCAGTAATCTCCAAAGGTGGCAAAGGGGCATTCTGGAGAACAAACTTGACCTGAAACAGCGGCATCCGGTCTCGGGTTCGCTCCAATTTCAAGGCGTTCAGCAGTTTTTCAAACGGTAAATCCTGATGTGTGTATGCTGACAAAGTACAATCGCGCACCCGTCCAAGCAACTCTCGAAAGGTCGGATTTCCTGAGAGATTTGTCCGCAACACCAGTTGATTTACAAAGAACCCAATTAACCCTTCAATCTCTGGTCGATTGCGGTTGGCGACATCAGTACCCACAACTATGTCGTCTTGGTCTGTGTACCAGTGCAACAGAGTTTTAAAGGTCGCTAGCAGTAGCATAAACAGCGTTATCCCTGACTGCTGGCTCAGGACTTTTAGCTCTTCTGACAAAGCCTTTGGTAACATTAGAGTTTGTCTAGCCCCTCGGAAGGTTTGAACTGTAGGTCGAGGGCGGTCAGTAGGCAACTGCAATGTCGGAAGCTCATACAGCTGCTGCTTCCAGTAAGCGACTTGAGTCTCTAATACTTCTCCCGCCAGCCACTGCCGCTGCCAAACAGCATAGTCTGCGTACTGAATAGGGAGTTCAGGCAGGGTAGAAGGCTTACCAATACTGAAAGCCTCGTAAAGCGCGACCAATTCATGAACCAGTACGCCCCACGTCCAACCGTCGGTGATGATGTGGTGCATAGTGACTTGCAGCAAATATTCTGTCTCGGTCAAATGCAGTACGATGCTCCGCAACAATGGGCCTTGTTCTAAGTCAAAAAGCTGTTGAACTTCCTGAGTAGTTCGTCGCTGAACCTCCTGTTCACGCTCAACTTCAGGAAGTTGCCGGAGGTCTATGATTGGCAGAGTCATGGTCAAGGTTGGGGCAATGATTTGAACCGATTCTCCTTCTGCGATCGCAAATGTAGTGCGTAGAGTTTCGTGACGGCGTACTATTTCATTTAGGCTCTGCTCCAGCACTGCTAGGTCGAGTGAACCCGTTATGTGTATAGATGCAGCTTGATTATAAGCAGCGCTATTTGGCTCCAATTGGTAGAGAAACCACATCCGCTGCTGGGCAAAGGATAGAGGCGCTGATCCGCGCTGGGAACGTCGATGAATAAGTTGTAATTGAGCATTAGAATCAAAGTTTCCACGCAACCGCTTTTTTAGCAGCGTTTGCTTGACAACGGAAAGCTGAGAACGTCGCTGGGAAATTTCATCTTTTTTTTGCTCAAAGCTTATACTATCGTTCCGAAAAGTCATTTGTTTAACTCAATATTCTATTGAGCAATATTTGCCTAAAAATTTAAACTCTTTCTAATTCAGAATCTGTACTTTTATATAGTCTGGAAAAGGTTGAATCCGCGTTAAATCGTTTTCAATAATTATCAGTTCACCCCGCTTTTCAATTTCTTTGAAACCTGCAAATTTATAAGCTATATACATCATCCGGTTGCGATTATTGGAAACAAACTCAGCACACAGCCGAACGTTGTTGTTTTTAGCTAGATTCATAATATAGTTAAGCATAATTGTGCCGATACCTCTGGACATGACGCGACAGGACATCAGCAGAAGTTTTATTGTCCAGACGCTTTCTTGGCACTCTATCAGAACTAACCCAATTTTACCGTAACTTCCATATTTATCATCTAAACTAGCAATAAATAGTTTGTGATTTTCTGATTGACGAAAATGATTTAGTTCATCATAAGAGTATGTATAACCAGTTGTATTCAATTGGTTGGTACGGACTGTTAATTCTTCTGCCCGTTGCAAATCTTCTTCTTTTGCCGAAGAGATGGTAAAACTCATCTTCAGGATGGCTAAAAACTCTTCGGGTGTCCCAACGAATTCTTTTTCAGTATTTTGACGCTTAATATCACTAATGTACATTAACCTTCTAATTTTGGAATCTTCTGTAATAAAACGCGGATTCATTTCTGGCATATCTAGTAGATGCGCCAGTTGAGATGCGTTGATACAGAGGATTTCTGGCAGAGAAAAGTTAACTTCTTCTAGTTCAAATGGCTGATCGTCAATAAAGGCGATCGCATCACTCCCAATATTAATTAATTTAGCGATTTTTTGAATAGAAGCAGCTTTGGAATTCCAATTGATTTGAGGATACAGAAAATACTCTTGTAAACCAAACTCTTGAAGTTTGTTCATGGCAAGAACACAATCATTTTTACTTGCAACCGATTGTAATATCCCACGACTATCCAAAGTTTTGATGATATTTACGATATTATCTCGCAAGTAAACATAGTTATCCTCCAATAATACACCATGCCATAGGGTGTTATCTAAATCCCAAACGACACACTTAATGATTTTTTTGTCTTCTTGCTTGTTATTGAAAGATTCAATTTGAGTGCTAATCATGTATTTATATCCTTGCTGCTAAGTTTTGCAGCATCACAGCGCCAGTGCGTGGTGATAAGTACTCCTGATAACCGTACTCAGCAATAGTAACTTGTTGAATTTGAGTACTACCTTCGATGATTTCCATGATTTTGGCATCTCGCAAATATCTTTCAACCGGGTATTCGCTACTGCAACCATTGCCACCATGAATTTGTACGGCATCACTTGCTACTTGAGAAGCAATTGTGGATGTAAAATACTTGGCAATTGAAGTCTCTATAATGGAGCTAGGATCGCCAATATCCTTGAGATAGCCAGCTTGATAGCATAGTAATCTTGCTGCTTTGACATTGGCAATCATGTTAGTAATCATTTGCCGAATTAATTGATGTTCTTTTAAATAAACGCCAAACTGCTTGCGATCGCTTGTATAGTGAATGCAAGCCGACAAACAAGCTTGTGCAATGCCTACAGACCCCCATGCTACACTGTATCTGCCATAATCCAGTGCAGAGGATGCCACATAAGAAAAACCAAAACCCAGCCTACCCACAAGATTTTCCTGGGGAATACGACAGTCATCTAGGTGCAATTCTGCTAACATCGAAGCTCTGACACCTAGCATCCCAAAAATTGGTTTTATCAAGAGTCCAGGGCTGTTCTTTTCAACTAAGAAAGCCGAGGGTTTTCCTTCACATTGAGCAAACACTAAAAAGACATCGGCAATTTGTCCATAGGTAATCCATTTCTTGTATCCATTTAAGATGTAAGCATCTCCAGAAAGTGTTGCCGTAGTTTCCACACTTTTAGCATCACTACCTACGTTAGGTTCGCTCAAAGCGAAAGCAGCAATTATTTCACCAGAGGCTAATTTGGGAAGCCAATAGTTTTTTTGAAACTTATTGCCCCACTTGCAAAGAGCGTGAGAAACCATGCAATGAACTGTCAGCAAACTCCGCAGCGAAGAACATCCGCGTCCAATTTCTTCGTTCAGCAAGCCATAGGTAATCATATCCATAGCTTCGCCACCGAATTCTTTAGGTAAAACAGCACCTAAATATCGTTTTTGAGCGAATTTTTTAACTAGGTCTGGAGGAGTACACTCTTGTTGATCGTATTGATTTGCTTGAGGTAAAACCTCTGCATCTACAAATTGTTTAAATTCAGCCTGAGCGTTTTTTTGCTGAGGAGTTAATTCTAGTTTCATCACATCACAGAGGTAGATAAATACCGCCAATTTTTGGTTTAGTTATAGGTAAGCAAAGCTGTTTTACGTTGTACTAAATTGGTCATAGCATTTATTGTCTTGAAATTATCAAACTCCAGGTCTTCGTTTTCAATAGTAATTTGAAATTCTTGTTCTAAAAATAAGACTAGTTGCATGGCAAACATTGAATTAACAAAACCTAGAGTAAATATATCTTCATCTGACTTCAAGTCATGATCACCAAAAAATCGGGAAAGGAAGGTTTTAATTCTTGTTGTGGTTTCTTTCATAATTTAACGCTATTTATCTGATTTTAATTTATAGTAATATTCTCATTTATTGATATAGCAATCAGAGAAAGTAAAAAATAATTTTACAAATCATTGAGGATTGCTATATGCATAAAACCCTTTGCCACTTTTACGACCATGCAATCCCGCATCTACCATTTTCTTAAGCAATGGACATGGCCTGTATTTGCTATCGTTGAAACTTTCATACAAAACTTCGATGGAAAATAAAATCGTATCTAAACCAATCAAATCGGCTGTTTCCAGCGGCCCCATTTTATGACCAAAGCAGGTTTTAAAGATTTTATCCACCTCTTCTATTGAAGCAACTTGGTCTTGCAGGATAAAAATAGCTTCGTTAATAGTCAACATCAACACGCGGTTAGAAACAAAACCCGGTGAGTCATTAACGATGATGCATTCTTTGCCCATCCGAGCCAACAAATTTTTTGCTGTCTCGATTGTTTCATCAGATGTATGATGCCCACGAATCATTTCAACCATCGGTTTCATTGGCACGGGGTTCATAAAATGCATACCAATGACTCTTGGTGTTCGCTTGGTCGCTGAAGCAATGCGGGTAATTGAGATAGCTGATGTATTAGCTGCAAATACAGTCTTCTCTGGACAAATGGCATCAAGCTGCGCGTAGACCTCCTTTTTAATATCCCACTTTTCCGTGACATTCTCAATCACAAATTCTGCATCTTCAAGGAATTTATAGTTAGTTGAAAACTTGATTTTATGCAGTATATCGTCAGCACTCTCTGCTTCACTGTTTTTCTGAAAAAAACCCTGGAAACGGACATTATTTCTAATTTCTTGTTTAGCATGGCTCAGAATATCTTCTGAAATATCTACTAAAATCACCTGATGACCTGTTTGAGCGAGGTTTTGTGAAACCCCGATTCCCATAACACCCGCTCCGACAACACCAACTGTCTGAATTTCTCTCATTGCTACCTATTTTTATAATTTCATTTTTCATTTTTGTTGGTCGTAAACATAGTACATCGCTGAATCTTCATACAACTTTTCTTTTTCTATTACGACGTTATAATTTTTGATTTTAAGCAAGTCAGTAATTTGCTCTAGCTGCCCCTGTTTATCGCCTACTCCTATGACAATCTGCTTGATTTTTTTCCAATCTTTATTCTTGATACCTTTGATGACATCAAGTTCGCTTTTATACGCATCAATTTTTAGTAAGTCTATGCGTTCGACATTTTGCTTGCCAAGGACATCAGAGAGGGTTCTCAGTTGGCAAGTAAAAGACTGACTTTTAAATCTTTCTTCTAGGAATTCACCAGAATATTGTATCAGGTTTTCCATCCTCTTGAGATTATTTTGCAATTAATTCAGGACGATCGCTTTTAAAACTGACTTTTATTCTCCATTAGCATAGAATGACGACATTCCAGAACTATTGGGATAAAACGTTAATGTTGCGGCTTTTGACTCGTCAAACAATCCGCAATTGAATAGTTTGCTGGCTGACTGTTATCGGTGCTTGTTAGCTTTCTAGTATCAACAGATACAAGATTTTGAGCTTCGTTTTCAGTTAATTCTTCTAACTCTGCTATAATCATTTCTTCAATAAATAAACCCAACTCAGCTACAGAGGGTGCTTCAAAGAGGGCACGAAGGGATAGTTCTAGCTGGAAGTTTTTGCGAAGTTGAGCAATCACCTGAATACCGATCAGGGAATTTCCTCCCAATTCAAAGAAGTTGTCATAGATACCTACTTGCTCGATACCTAACAATTGTTGATAGAATTTAGCAATTTTGTGTTCGAGTTCACTGCTAGGAGCAACATAAGAATTCCGTAAGTGTGGGCGCGAATGTAGCGAAAGCTCTGATACTGTTTCGCTATTCGTTGGCAATTGATATTCTTGTGCTTCGCCGCCTTGAAAGTATTCTGGAGAGCATGTCTGCGAAATGGCGACAACTTGTGTTTGTTTGTATGGTTCAATCCAATAACGCTGACGCTCAAACGGATAGGTCGGTAAAGGCAAACGATCGCGACGCTGATGAGAATAAAATCCTGCCCAATCTATCTGCACTCCTGCAAGCCAAAGCTGACCTAGTGTATTCAGCAAAAAGGCAATATCTGACTGACGTTCGTAAGAATGCCGCAGCGATGGCAGCACAACTCGGTCTGCTAGGCGATCGCTCTGTAAAATACTGAGTGCTAAACTGCTCAATGTCTGGCCAGAACCAACTTCTAACAGAACCGGATTGTGTTTTTTGGACAATTCTTGCACTGCTGTAGCAAACTGCACAGCTTGGCACATGTGCTTAACCCAGTAGTTGGGATCTGTTGCTTGTTCTGCTGTAATCCAAGTTCCTGTGACGGTGGACAGATAGGGAATTTTAGGTGGTTGAAGATTGAATGTTTTGACTAGGTTATGTAAGGTGGGTGCGATCGCCTCCATCATTTTTGAATGAAAAGCATGGGAAGTCACAATCCGCCGACACGCCAAACCTTTTTCAGTTAGGTGGCGTTCCAATTCATCCACAGCCTCGGTGTAACCCGAAATCACACAAAGAGATGATCCGTTGATTGCTGAGAGAGAAAGTTTTTCACTTAGGAAAGGCTGCACCTCCTGTTCTGTCAGGGGAACAGCAAGCATTGCCCCTGCTGGCAACTCTTGAATCATTTGCGCTCTTTTGGCAACAAGAGTCAGAGCGTCTTCTAGGGACAAAACTCCTGCTAAAGTTGCCGCGACAAATTCACCGATGCTGTAGCCAATCATGGCGACAGGACGAATTCCCCACTGTAACCACAACTGAGCCAAAGCGTACTCGATGACAAAGATGGCTGGTTGGGTGAGAAAGGTTTGATTTAGTTTTTGGGTGGCTTCATCAGCTGGTTCTTCACCACGACCAAGCATCTTTCGCAAATCCAGACCTGATTTAGGTGGGTTCTGTTTTTGAGAACTATTTTTGGGATACAGCACATCCCGCAGATCCAGACCAAGGAGAGGTTTTAGCAAGAAGCAACATCTATTAACTGCTTCTTGAAACGTCGGCTCAACTTGGTAAAGTTCAAGAGCCATGTTAATATAATGAGTTCCCAGTCCAGGAAACATCAAAGCGACGGGGCGATCGCCCAACCCGTCCGCGAGGCTGGGCATGTATGCAGCATATTCCCTTATCTCTTGAATACTGGTCAAAACTCGTTTTGGATCTTGCAGTGCATTCATTGCATCATCAACATCCTGGCAAACAACCACCCGTCGATAGCCCATAGCCCTGCGCCCCACCTTCAAGGTATAAGCCACATCCGCCAAGTTTAAATTGGGATGCTCTTTCAGGTGATTAACCAGATTAGCCGTAGCTGATAAGAGTGCTGATTCCGTTTTAGCAGAAATAACCAACAGCTGATATTTCCTCCCCTGCCCCTCTGCCCCTCTGCTCC
>CAXUOL010000043.1:0-19453 GCA_964252435.1 uncultured Nostoc sp. | reverse complement strand
AAAACAGCTTGCGTAGTAAAAATCACCTCCTCAAAACTTTTCAGACATCCTCTAAGAGTATTCATCAATAGATTTTTCGAGGGAGTCAGCCCTTTCGGGGAAGTCAAAAGTCAAAAGTCAAAAATCACAAGAGTGGTACTATCTACCACCAAGGAGCATTTTTAATCGAGATCGTCTAGCATTAATTCCACGTAATTGTAAACACGTATTAAAGCATGTAATGTTTTTCAATTATTTTCAAGAATAGACCTGGGCTTTGGTTGAGTTGATGGTATTAATTTAGTCTGCTGCAAGAGAGCGCACATCTAATAAATGTCACGGTCTAAACATGACATTTGTCATTAGTATTTATGAGACGTTAAACTTTATAATTTTTTTAATTGCCCAAAAAATAGGACTTATTTATGAAATTCACCCATGAACTTGCAGTTACTACTGCTAGTGTTGCCTTATGTTTTACTGCTGTTAACTTCAAACCAGAGCAAGCTAGGGCTGTTACAATTGGTGGCGATGTACTTCCAGCAGATACAATAGTTAATGGCTTCTCATTGACAGATGCCGCCATAGCGATCGCTCCATTTCAAGACCAATTAACTATCGGCCCTGACTCCTCACTGTTACCAGACACACCATTTCAGCTACTTACACTTGCTGCTGACACTTATAATGTAACGTCAGACACTTATTTCTATGTTCCTCTGTCTTCGGCAAATAACTCGCCTCCAATTTTAGGAAACTTTCCCTCAGATAGCAGCCAGAATGCTTTTTACTGGTTTGACCCTACTCAACTTGGAGGTCAGAACTTATCAATTACTGTAGATGGTCGAGTTACACCTATCGGTTCTGATTATCTTGCAGGCCCAGTTACCAAAACTCTGCCTTTTGGTGGTAATTCGACTGTTGTCTTAGCTGCGTTCCTCTCACCTTTGAGTCCTGGTGAACATACAGTCCAGATTCAAGGTAAATACAATGGGAAGTTGGTGGGAAGCCCATGTGTTCCTGATGTATGCGTTAGCTTTGAGGTCAGTTATCAAGTCAATAGTCAACCAGTTCCTGAACCTGATATAAGCCTTGCTGTTTTGATTGCTGGTGCTATGACTTGGTTTTTTAAACAGCATTTAAAAACTACAAAATTAGCTAAATTCTAGTTGAACTAATGAAATTTTCATCAGTTAGCATCCTTACAGGAAAAAGTTGAGGAGAGCATAATCATTCAAAACGTTAACACCTGTTAACACCTTGAACTGAGAGTGTTAACGAGGTCTAAACCAGTAAGGTGTAGGAATGCCATTAATACGTTTATTCTTGCTGGACTTTTGCCATCCCAAGAAACGTAAAATCTCACTCACTCTCATTTGGCCGGATTTGCTGTGGTCAAATACATTTGGTTCAATATGGTCAAGTATTTGCTTGACAGTCACTTCTTCATAATCATTTATGAAGGTTGCAATTACTCTTTTCCAAGAGTCAAAGGTTGTAGATTTTTTGTCAGCTTTGTGGTCAACTTCAATAGCGCCTAATGCTTTAAGAGTGAATTTTTGTGCTTCAGTTATACCTGTAACTTTAGTGATATTCATCCCCTCATAAGGGCCACCTGCCTTAAGAGTTTTCAAACACTCCCCTGTACTGACATCCCAAAGCTTAACCGTTTCATCAGCACTACCACTAGCAAGAATTCGCCCATCCTGACTCCATGCTACTGGATACACCATATTGGTATGACCTTTTAAGGTCTTGTAGCATTCACCTGTGGAAACATCCCATAATTTTACTGTTTGGTCACGAGAGCCAGTGGCTAGGAATTGTCCATCTGGACTCCATGCTACTGAAAATATCCAATTAGTATGGCCTTGTAAAACTTTGAGGCATTGACCTGTATCTTTGTCCCACAACCTCACTGTTTGATCGCTACCAGCACTAGCAAGAGTTTGCCCATCTGGACTCCATGCTACTGAAGATACCCAATTTTTAAATTCCTGTAAGGTATTGAGGCATTGACCAGTGCGGGCGTCCCATAACTTCACTGTTTGATCGTCACTACCACTAGCTAAGGTATATCCATTTGGACTAAAACTAACTGAACGAACACAATTCTTATGTCCTTTACACTTTAATATTGGTTGACTGATAATAATTTCCCATAGCCAAATATCACCATTAGTATCTCCTGTGGCAAGTAATTTTCCATCAGGGCTAAAGGCAACAGATAAAATACTACTGAAAGTTTGATTAAAAACAGATTTGCTTAAGTCAGAATGAGCAAAGTTAACTTGATGCAAATGAATTTTTTGCAGATGGGCGTGCCAAATCTTTAAGTAAGAAAAGTCATATCCTGTTAAATCAATTTTTAGATAATGGCAGAGGTTAATCAGATTACCTCCGCCATAGCCAGACAAATTATTTTTCTCACTTCGCAATTGCTCAAGGATTATCTGAATTTGTTGTTCAACTGCCGATTTTGAAGAAGCATGGCAGTAAATTAACTCGGCTATTGGCTCTAAAATCAATCGACCTTGCGTCTGTGCAACATAATCTTTGACTGTAGTTTTGAGTAAGGCATGACTTTGAAATAAGGTATCAGATTCTATTTTTGTACCTTGCTTTGTTGCGATCTCAGAGCTAACCTGCTCAATTAAGCGTTCAGTCATATACTCCATGACCACAGGCTGCTGAGTGGAACGACTGCCTTGTTGTTCAATCAGAGAACGCCAACTCAACGACTCTAATGCTTCTATTAAGTTGGTTTTGACAACCGCAGGTACAATGTCTTCATATAGTTCGGCAATGCTTGTCCATTCCCGGTTGATTGCCAACCAGTACATAATGTTTTTCTCTAAAGCAGACAGACGTTGAAATTGTTGGTCTAATAGGCGACGAATGCCGTTGAAAACTACTGTATCTTCCTTTAAAAATTCGCCTATCTTGCGATCAAATAAGTCTGCAATTGATGTGGCAACTATTTTTAATGCTAAGGGTGTATTGCTGTAGCGATCGCATAACTGTTGTTTTTCCTCTTCTGTTCCTAACAGTCCCCTGGACTGCACTAAAGCTTGCGCTACCTCAAACGATCCTCTAAGTACCAGAGAATGCACCGCCTCGTCTACTCCTTCCATCGCTGCAATCTCGGCTGGTTTTTCTCGACTGGTAAGCAGTAAGCAACTTTGATGTGCCACTTCACCAATTGCCTTGAGTAGTTCACCGTAATCTTCATAACCTGGGCGATATTGTCCAACGCGATCGCCTGCTAGTAATATTGTTTCCCAGTTGTCCAAAATCAGTAAGCAACGTGAAGCGCGTAAGTAATGAATGAGGCGGCTAATTTCGGTTTTGGTTTCCTGTTGGTTAGAAACAAAGGGTACTAGTTCTGCTAAAAGAGTTTCTAAAGGTGGGGCGTTTCGCAGACTGCGCCAAATCACGTATTCAAATTCTGGTTGAACTTGTTGTGCTAGCTTGACTACTAGTGCTGTTTTGCCTATACCCCCCATGCCTAACACGCATACAATGCGACTGCGAGTGCCTAAAATCCATTCCTGAGAATTATTCAGTTCTGTTGTTCGTCCATAGAATACGGAGACATCGATTGCCTCTCCCCAATCTGAGCGTTTGTTAACAACATTAACTGTTGATTTTACTGAGATTGATGTTGCTGGTTCTGTGTTGCCTAAGTTGGCAATCGCTTGCCAGTCTAAATCTAGCTTGAAACAGATTTCCAGAAAATATGGATAATCTACGGCTTTGCCATTCAAAAATTTACTTATAGTCGCTAAAGCCAGCCCTAAGTCTTGAGATAAGCTCTTTTGACTAGGATAGCCATTGCGTTTTAGAGCTAATCTCACATTCTCCAGGCATTCAGGGCGAACTTTGAGCGATCGCGACATATGTAGCCAAAAATAATTAAGTAAAAATACTAATTTTTTTATTTTACTTGAAAGTCAGTTATAAGTTAGTCAATTCTCAGTCTTGTACTCAGTAATTATAAATTTTTAATGAAGTTATTAATTCTAACTAGCTATTTACATTTATAAACGTAGCTTATGATTCAAGTATTGCTCGTTGAAGACCAAGAGATTGTTCGCCGTGGTTTGAAGACATTATTAGAAATCCAACCCGATTTACAAGTAGTTGCAGAAGCAGAAAATGGTCAAAAAGCAATTCAGCAGATGGAAAGTCTCTATGGTGGAGATTCTCAACCAGACATTGTATTAATGGACATCCGAATGCCTGTAATGGATGGGGTAGAAGCTACACAACGGATCTGCCAACAGTTTCCCAACACGAAAGTTTTGATTCTAACAACTTTTGATGATACACAATATATTTCTCAGGCCATCCGTTTTGGTGCCAAAGGATACCTGTTAAAAGATACACCAGCCCAGGAATTGGCTGCCGCAATTCATTCAGTTCACAAAGGCTATACTCACTTTGGCCCCGGAATTCTGGAAAAAATGCTGATTGCTACGCCTGTATCACAGCCAGTAGCGCCAAAGAAGCCACCATCTGAAATGGCGGAACTCACTACTAGAGAACGGGAAGTTTTACAGTTGATTGCAACTGGCTTCAGCAATCGAGAAATTGCTCAAAAGCTTTTCCTTTCAGAAGGAACGGTGAGAAATCATATTACTCATATTTTTAACCGACTGAATCTGCGCGATCGCACTCAAGCCGCAATTCTTGCTAACTCTTTTTTATCTCACCTAGAAAATCATCAACTTACTGTTAACTAAACTAAAGGAAAAGTTCTCTATCAAATTTAGCGTTGCATATTTACATGCTCATCTTAATGGTTTTATCAGATTGGTTTCTTACCTATCTCTTGTATTTTCGAGTGGGCAAAATGTCCCATTGCACAAGTGCCAAAATCTTTAAATTTGAGGAAATGCGGCAGTAATTCGACAGCCTGTATTCGGATGACTAACAATTTCTAACCAACCTCCTAAAGCAACTATTCGTTCCTGCATTCCCTGAAGTCCAAATCCGCTTCTTTTACTGTCTACCTGAAATCCTTTGCCATTATCTTCAAGTATCAGTTCAAAACCATCAGCAGTTGGCTGAATCTGAATCTGCACTGCTGTCGCTTGTGCATGTTTGCAGATATTAGTTAAGCCCTCTTGCAAAATTCTATAAATTGTTGTATTCAATGTATGGGGCAAGTTTGGTGGAATATTAATGTTGCTTTCTGGTAAGATGCCAGTAAGCCGATAAAATTCTTCTGTAAGGTTAGCGATCGCCGCTTCTAAAAGTTTACTTTGCAATGGTTCTGACCTAATTAATGCTACAGATTCACGCACTGCTTTTAATGTATCTGACCCCAGTTGTTTAGCTTCTATCATACATTCTTTAGCTTTATTTGCATTATCTTGCCACAGAGCCAAAGCCGCTTCAATTTGAATATTGAGTGCTACCAATGAATGGCCTAAGGAATCATGAATATCACGAGCAATACGATTACGTTCTTCTAGGGTGGCCATTTCCTGAAGTCGCAGATTCAGATCCCGTTCTTGCTCTAACATCTTAAGCAAGTTTGCCTCAGCTTGCTGCAACCGAGAATTTTGCACTTGGAGTTGTGCTTGCAATCTCCGATTATTCAGTTGGTTTTCAATCCGAACAAACACCTCTTCTAGTTGAAAGGGTTTAGTAATATAGTCTACACCTCCAACTGCAAAAGCTTTAACTTTATCAAATATTTCATTTAAAGCGCTGATAAAAATTACTGGAATATCGCTAGTTTCTCGATCTGCTTTTAACTGCTGGCAAACTTCAAAGCCATTTAGTCCTGGCATAGTAATATCTAGTAATATTAAATCTGGCAGTTGAGCTTTAATACCCATTAATGCTATGGCACCATTTGTGACACCTCGCACCTCATACCCTTGTTGGGCAAGCATTTTTGATAAAAGACGCAGGTTATCGATAGTGTCATCAACAATGAGGATATCTCCCTTGTATGAATGGCTAGTGTCCATAAATTTAGCTTGAATCAAGTTCAAAAAATTAACATTTGTAATATTTAGTGATAGCAAGAATATATATAAGAAAAGAATATAGCAAATTTGGCATAACTTAATTAATAATCGCTGTTAATTAAGCAAATTAGAGAAAATAGCAACCTTTTGTTGTATTCATCCTAAAATTTGGTCTATGTTAGTTATTTCCTACCAATACTGCTGAAATAGCAAAAGCTGTTTATGAAAACTTTTAGTGAAATCAAGTTAGAAACTCAACTACCAGTTATTATTACAGACCAGCAAGGATTTATCACATATATAAATGAAGCTTTTAATACTGTTTATGGCTGGAGTTATGAGGAACTTCTTGGTTTACCTCTGGAAGCCATTATTCCCCAAAGCCTACATGATTCTCACCGACTAAGTTTTTCCCGTTTTGTGATGACTGAAAAATCTAGAGTACTCAACCACCCTCTGTTACTAAAAATTGTTACAAAAAGTGGTTCAGAAGTGGAAAGTGAACATTTCATTACCGCAGAGAAGCAAGGAGAAAATTGGTTTTTTGCAGCCACAATTTTTTTAGTATAAAAAATAACAGTATATTGCTGAATACGGTTAGATTTATGGAGAATGATCCTGCCTTTCAGTTAAACGGATTGCGCTCAACTTTAGGAAAAATGGAGGTAGCATTAGGGGCTATTGATGATGCGATTGTCTGGACAGGTGAGGACACTAAGGTGCAATGGTGTAACACAGTTTTTGATCGCTTAGTTAATAAACCTCATATTACAATTCTAGGAACACCATTAACTGAGCTACTACTACTGAGACAGCAGGGACAAGTAATTGGTTTTGAAGCACATCCAGTGCTGATGGTACAGCAAGACCAATTAAAAGCTACTGAATATGAGTTTCAACCATCTGATGAAATACTAATTCTGGAAATTTCTGGAAATTGCATCGAACTTATTGGAGGCGAAAAATGTGCTGTTTTAGCAATTCGTGATATCACAACTCGTAAACAAACAGAAGCAGCACTCCAGGAGGCTAAAGAAGCAGCAGATGTGGCAAACATTGCTAAAAGTCAGTTTTTAGCAAATATGAGTCATGAACTACGAACTCCCCTAAATGTTATTTTAGGTTTTACCCAATTGCTGACTAGGCATAGTTCTCTTGATAACCAACAGCAAGAATATCTGGAAACCATTACCCGCAGTGGCGAACATCTGTTGAACTTAATCGATGATGTCTTAGAAATGTCCAAAATCGAAGCTGGTAAAACCATATTTAATCAAACTAGCTTCGATCTCAAGTATCTCTTGGACACACTGCAACAAATGTTACATTTAAAAGCTCAGTCGAAAGGATTACAGTTAATTTTTGAACTTGCTACCGACTTACCGCAATGTATTAGCACTGATGAAAGTAAATTACGCCAAGTTTTGATTAACTTATTAGGTAACGCCATTAAGTTTACCCAAATAGGTAGTGTAATTCTGCGAGTCCGGCGAGACACGGAAAAAATAGACATAGGAACACGTTTGCTATTTGAAGTTGAAGATACAGGTTTTGGGATTGAATCTACAGAACTAGAGCGTTTATTTGAACCTTTTGTGCAAACTCAAACAGGTAAAAACTCCCAAGAGGGAACTGGGCTAGGATTACCTATTAGTCAAAAATTTGTTCGTCTTATGGGAGGAGAGATTACTGTCAATAGCAAGGTGGGAGTAGGAACAATTTTTAAGTTTGATATCCACGCCCAAGAAGTTAGACTTGATGAAGTACAGACTCAAAAATTCAGCCAGCAAGTGATTGCTTTAGCACCAGAACAGCCAAAATACCGAATTTTGGTCGTAGAGGATAAACCAGAAATTTGTCAATTTCTGATTAAGTTGCTGCAACCAGTTGGTTTTAATGTACAACAAGCAAGTAATGGTCAAGAAGCGATCGCTTTATGTGAAAGTTGGTCTCCTGACTTAGTTTGGATGGATATGCGAATGCCTGTGATGGATGGCTATGAGGCTACCAAACGCATAAAAACAGCAAGTGATTCGCCTCCATTTATCATTGCTTTAACTGGTAGTGCTTTTGAAGAGGATCGGATTGTGGCTTTATCTACAGGTTGTGATGATTTTGTCCGCAAGCCATTTCGTAGTGAAGTGATTTTTGAAAAGATGGCTCAATACCTGGGTGTGAAGTACATATATGCAAATGAACAAGCCAAACCAACAATCCAGCTGCAATCGACGATTCTCTCAGCAAATGAATTAAGTAATGCGATCGCCCAAATGCCTGCGGAGTGGGTGGAACAATTGCATCAAGCAGCAATTCGGTTCAATGCCAAACAAATTCTGCAATTGATTGAAGAGATACCGCGATACCTACGGCAAGCTACGCCTATGCAAGCTGCTTTAGCTAAAACACTGATCAATCTTGTCAATGATTTTTCTTTTCAAGAGATTATTACCTTAACCCAATCTGTGAGCGAATCAGACTAGAGAAGAAGGGAGCATCCCAAATGTGCAAAAAGGGCGTGAAAAGCCGAGATTATTCGCGAGGATTCATCGCGAATAATATGGGAAGGGGAGCAATGCGATTTTGTGAGGTCTGGTCAAAAACAAGCGATCGCTAAAAATTATATAGCAGTGGTTAGACAGCTTAGAACATTGGCAAATCCTTAGAGAGCGGCTTATCCATAGCCGACTTGTCCTAAGCAGGATGGTAGCCGCAATATATTAAAAAATTTAGTAGCAATTAAACTATTCCTAATGGATATTCATAATTAATTCTGATGGTAGATTAAATCAAAAATGAAGATCGTTAATATATACGTGTAAGTCAAAAACGTTTACCAACTTAACGACAATGAATATTCTTGCTTGGATTGTTTTAGGTCTAATTGCTGGTGCGATCGCAAAAGCTATCTACCCTGGTCATCAAGGTGGCGGAATTCTAGGAACCATATTGTTAGGAATCATCGGTGCTTTTGTTGGCGGTAGTTTAGGTGTATTTTTCAGTACGGGAACTTTAGCCCTAGCCGCTCCTAGTCTTAGCATTCCAGGTATTGCGGTAGCAGTTCTTGGTGCAATTGTCGCAGTTTTCTTGTGGAATTTATTAACCAACCGCAGTGCTGTATAAAAAATTGCGGTCAATCAATGACAAAGATTTAGCAGATTCATTTAATTATTTTTAACTGTGAATTAAATTAAAAAAATAGCGCCGCCATAATTAAACTACAGGTAGGCGTTATTTTTTTGATGATTTTGCAATAAAATATCAAAATTAGCCTTAGTGGGGCGTGTTAGGGCTTGGAAGGTATTTAAAATTAAGAAAATTTACCGAATTTAGCACAGTTATTACTAAAAATTTTATAAGAAGATTAGCGATGTTTCCTCTGTTACCGTGCTGGCTCCCTTTAATCTCCTATCTACCTGTGGGAAGGAGAGATAAAGCGCTGCTTTAGCGGGGTGGGGTTCTTTGGGTTTAATTAAGTAATCAAGCGGACATGATATTACATACTTACAAAATGATCAAAATATTCTCTTAAATTTAATTATGTCAATGTCATTATTGAGCGATAATTTACATTACCAAATGTCAGCGAAGAATTTGACTTTGGGTTATGATAATATAAATATTATTAAGCATTTAGATTTAGATATACCACCAGGAAAAATAACTGCTTTAGTTGGTGCAAATGGTTCGGGAAAATCCACTTTATTAAGGGGTTTAGCAAGATTATTAAAACCTCGTGTTGGCACAATTTATTTAGATACAACAGATGTATTTAAACTATCAACAAAAGAGGTTGCTAAAAAATTAGGAATTCTTACCCAAGGCCCCGTTGCACCAGAAGGATTAACCGTTCGAGATTTAGTAGCTTGTGGAAGGTTTCCTTATCAAAACTGGTTGCAACAGTGGACAAAAGAAGATGAAAGTTTAGTAGAACTAGCGTTAGAAATTACTGGGATTAAATACTTAGCAGAACGCGAGTTAAATACTCTTTCTGGTGGACAGCGACAACGTGCTTGGATTGCAATGGCATTAGCTCAAGATACAGATATTTTATTGTTAGATGAACCAACTACTTTTTTAGATTTGGCTCACCAAATAGAAATTTTAGATTTATTGTATGATTTGAACCAAAACCAGCAACGAACGATTGTCATGGTGTTACATGATTTGAATCATGCCTGTCGTTATGCTGATTATTTGGTAGCGGTGAAAGAAGGTCAAATTTTTGCTGTTGGCGAACCTAATTTGGTGATCACTGAGAAGATGGTAAGGGAGGTGTTTGAATTGGAATGTCGGGTTATCCCAGACCCGGTTTCCGGTACACCAATGTGTATACCAGTGGGAAGAAAGGGGAGAAAATAGAAACAAATAAAAACCTTGCATGGCACAATACAGTTCAGTTAAGCATTTCTTCCTTCTCGTCTTGCAGAGTAGGAAATAAGTTTTCTGACTAGCAGTGATGAAAAAACATCTCGCAGATATGCAATGCTCTATTCTGAAATCAAATTGCTATATTTATTGCAGATATTTAATACAGTGGAGAGCGATCGCCTTTGATGTGGATTGTGAATATCTCCAAGATATTACAGCGGTTTTTACAGCTATTTTCAGGTAAATAGACCACGCGGTAGGGGCGCAATGCCTTGCGCCCCTACGACAGGTGTGGTTCAAATACATGAAAACTGCTGTAAGTCCCCATCTCAGTTATGGTCTAAAATCATTTTCTTGTAATCAACCGTCAATAATTCACTAACATTTACTAACAAATTGGAATTTATCTGCTTCAACTACAGGTGTCGGCACTTCTGTATCCACAGACCTTAACGGGCTTTGACTAAACCCGATACGTTCTATATTCAGACTGGCGTTCAAATCTCGATCAATTGTTTCATTACATTGAAAGCAATGAAACACGCGGTCTTTGAGGGTTAATGATTTGTTGACCCATCCACATTTGTGATGCACTTTACTAGATGGTTCCCAGCGATTAATAATTTGCAACTCAGAACCGTATCGGGGGCATTTATAGGTTAATTGCCGACGAAATTCATAAAAACCCAGCATTGCAACCGCACCAGCTAGCTTACCAAACTTCAACATTGCCTCGACATTCAGATCCTCAATACAGACAACCCGGAAGTTTTTAGCTAGATTTGTAGTTAGCTTGTGTAAGAAATCTTGGCGAATACAGGTTAAACGATAATGCAATCCTGCAATCCGCTTTTGAAACTGCTTGTAGTTATTAGAACCTAGTTGCTTATTCCGATTCAAGTATTGCAATTTAGCAATCAAGGCTTTGATCTGCTTGTATTCAATGGGAACATTAAATACTTCGCCATTGCTGAGAGTCGCAAACTGTTTCACGCCCAAATCAATCCCGACCACCAGATTGGTTTTCTCTGTTGGAGTTGGTTCAACTTCTAGCTTATAACTAATAAACCACTTTTGGGCATGACGGCTAATTGTCACGTTTTTAGGTTTGAACGCTTGGGGTAAATTCTCAAACGTTCGCAGCACCCCGATAATTGGAATCTGGATATGATTAGTACCCAGAATTTTAATCGTGCCATCTAAGGTAAATGAATCATGTACCCCCTTTTTCTTAAAACTAGGTACTCCTGAAATTTTCTTAAAACATCTGTCCCATGCCTCTCTCAAATGCCGTAAGGCGTATTGGCCAGAACACTTGGAAACTTGATAAATCCAAGGAAATTGAGGCTTGATAGATGCTACATACCATTTATGTAGGTCGATAGCAGACGGAAATTTGATTTTGTTGTCAGGATTTGATTTATTCCAGTCCAGCACAAGAAGAGTTAACTCAAGCCCCTGATTGTAGGCATGACGAGCCACTCCAGCGTGTTTTGCCAGTACTGTATGTTGAGTATTGTTTAAATCAACTTCCGTCTTAAAGCCTAACAACATGATAGTACGTAAGTCAGCAATACTTACATTGTCCCAGATATGTCGCAGAAAAATGAACGACTTAATGTTCGAGTCCCTGAAAAAGAGATGAAGATTTTCTTTCTAGTACTGCGAAAGTCACAATCGTACTCAATCAGATGTAATCCGAGAGTTTATTCGGTCACTAGTTAATAATAAAAAGTGAGTATATATTAGTAATTGTTAGTAAACCGAGTACTGTTAAGTAACCCTCTAGATTGCTCCACTAGGCGAATAAACTCACCCCTATAGCCCTCCTGGTCTTCCCCCTTCCCTTGGCTTGCCAATTTCATCACCAAATCATAACTAGCATCTCCCTTATACTCAGAGTCACGCAATAGCATCCCAAAGGTAGCTACCGCAGCAGCAAATCTCAGGTTTGTGGAGGGTATCTGGTCGGTTCTCAAATCATCATCTTGGATGGTTTGAGTAATTAGTTGACTAGTGCTGTCTTGGGGCAACTTATAGCGCAGTTTCACCTGCATCAACTCATTACCAGCAGCATCCGAGACAGTTTCACCAGAACGCTGATACCGCAAAGGATCTATCTCTGGTAGTTTCACATCGCTTTTTGTGCCAGTAAGAATTATTTCATAAAGCGCTGTCACAGAATGACCAGCCCCAATATCCCCTGCATCTTTCTTATCGTCATTGAAATCCTGGTTTTGCAGCAGGCGGTTTTCGTAACCAATCAAGCGATATGCCTGAACTTTCGCCGGATTAAATTCCACCTGAATTTTTACATCCTTGGCAATAGTAAACAGAGTTCCCCTGAGATCGTTAACTAAAACCTTTTTGGCTTCCAATAAGGTATCGATGTAAGCGTAGTTGCCGTTACCCTTATCAGCCAGTTGCTCCATTTTTCCATCCTTATAATTGCCGGTGCCAAATCCCAACACCGTCAGGAAAATTCCCTGATCTCGCTTTTGTTCAATTAATCGCGTCAGGTCGCCATCACTGGAAACTCCGACATTAAAATCTCCATCGGTAGCTAAAATTACTCTGTTATTACCAGACTTGAGGAAGCTTTGTTTGGCTATTTTGTAAGCTAATTCAATACCCTGACCGCCAGCAGTCGAGCCTCCAGCCTCTAAGCGGTCAATCGCCGCCAGAATTGTTGATTTCTGATTACCAGGAGTAGCAGGTAAAACCAATCCAGCATTCCCAGCATAAACTACCAAACTTACCCGGTCTTCAGGACGTAGTTTATTCACCAGCAATTTCAGGGACTGTTGCACCAAGGGTAATTTGTTTGGGTCATCCATAGAACCGGAGACATCAATCAGAAATACTAGGTTGCTGGGTGGTAAGGTTTCGCTTTCTAGGCGTTTACCTTGCAAACCCACCTGTACCAGCTTGTGTTGAGGATTCCAGGGAGCAGCAGCAACTTCAGTGGTGACGGAAAAAGGGCGATTGCCTTTTGGTTGGGGATAATTGTAGGTAAAATAATTGATCAATTCCTCAATTCGCACTGCATCCTTGGGTGGTAATTCCCCTTGAGTAATAAACCGTCGCACGTTACTGTAAGATGCTGTATCTACATCAATGGAAAAGGTGGAAAGAGGATCATTACTAACACGATGAAAAGGATTATCTTCAATCCGGTTGTAGTTTTCTGTATTGAATCTGCTACCTATTTGTGGTTCCGGGGCAACCCTTCCAATACTGCCACGAGTTTGGAGTTTAGGCATATTCGCACGGTTAACAACTTGATCCTGCAATGAGCCAGACGGAATACTAAGGGGTAGGGCTGTGGGTAAAGGTTGAGTCTTTCGGGTAGACTCAGTTTGAGTCCGTTCTCTGGTAGTCGGAGTGATGGGACTACGAGCTTCCAATTCATCTATCGGACTTTTTAAGGTTGCTAACTCCGGTGCAAATTCTGACTGCAAGCGTTGCAGAATTTTCATATCTGCTGGGGTAACTATCTTGGGGTCAGTCGCTATTAGCTCATTGCTCCGATTCACACACGCATTCAAGACTGTGGCAAACTCAGTCCGGGTTACAGGAAGAGTGCCAAAATTTTGGACGGGGACAACACAACTATACTGTTGTACCAATGCCTGGAGTGCTTGGTAATCAGGGTGATTGGGTAGAATGGAAGTTTTTGGAGTAGAACTGGCAGGAGTCTGATTGGCTGGAACCGCAACTGTAGCAGACTGACGTAAAACGGCAATTCCTACTGAAGGTATCAATAAAAACAATATTACAATACTGACTCGCTGCCACATTTTGGATGGAATCGGGTAAGACATGGCTAAATCCTCACACTAAATTTTTTCTGTCACTTTTGACTATTTACCCAGAATAGTCCTGAGCAGCTTGAGATTTGATAACCGTTTCAGTTTTGGTAACTGTAACTTCTACAACACGAACCATTCCCGTCTAGCATTAGGGAATATAACAGTGCTTGTTAGTATCAGCTCAATAATCCGGGTTAAGTAATTACTCAGTCGCTCAACTCCAGATACTCATTTGTAACGCATTCCCCACGGATAAATCCGGGGGCTTTTAGCAGAGAAAGAGAAATAGCGGCTTGGTTCCTGTTCAGGTTCCGAAACACTACCCCCCGAACCTCTAGGCACGGTTACGATTAAACAGAGGATGGACTCATCCCCACGCCCCAAAAACACATTGTTTTGCTACTTAGCAAGCAATATGTTTCTACCCACTATAAGACTACGCGACAGTCTCTTATCTACTGGAAAGCTGTTTCTACTGGGTAAACAGTGCCTTATCCAATTTCGATATAACAACATTTTCTCACCAATTAAAACATTTTTCACGGCGAATAAATTCGCCTACGCCTTACCCCCATGCATGAATGCAGGGGCTTCCACGGCAAGAGGTGTTTGGTGACAAAGCTGGCGTGAAGTTTGATGAAGTTGTATGAGTTGTAGTTAGGAAACATCAGAAATCGGGAAACCTGGAAATGAAGTTTTACCCAATAATAAAAATTAATGGATAAACAGCAAGTTATAAAACTGCTAATTGGTGATTTTACTTGGCAAAGGCTGGTTAAATCTTTAGTCTTTATCTATATATTTTTTGCTGTATTTGTATATTTTCGGGCAGATAGCATGATTTTTTTGTCTCAACCTTCTAGCTATCAGGACGATCCAACAATTCTCAAGTTAAGGAGTGGGGAAAATACAAATATCTCAGCTACATATTTATTGAACAATCAAGCTAAATATACTATTCTTTATTCTCATGGTAATTCTGAAGATTTAGGAGATATCAAACAGATCCTAGAAAAATTACACGTATGGGGTTTTAGTGTCTTTGCTTTTGATTATCGCGGTTATGGTACGAGTCAAGGAAAACCGACAGAACGTCATGCATACGAAGATATCAATAGCGCTTACAATTATTTGACCCGAAATTTAAAAATTTCGCCTGAAAAAATTATAGTTTTGG
Organism: uncultured Nostoc sp.; assembly: GCA_964252435.1. Classification (GTDB taxonomy): domain Bacteria; phylum Cyanobacteriota; class Cyanobacteriia; order Cyanobacteriales; family Nostocaceae; genus Nostoc. Next base: position 4,133 of record CAXUOL010000043.1, on the reverse strand, counting down.
GGCGTTCAGTTGGCGGTGGTTCGGCGGTCAATTTAGCAATGCAGAAACCAGTAGCTGGTTTAATTCTTGAAAGCTCGTTTATTTCCGCTTTTCAAGTAATAGTACCTTTTCGGATTTTACCTTTTGATAAGTTTCCCAATCTGGACAAGATCAAAAAAATCAAATGTCCGATATTGGTGATTCATGGAAAAGCAGATAACATAATTCCTTTTGCTCATGGACAAAAATTGTTTAAGGCTGCAACATCCCCAAAACTTTCTTTGTGGGTTGAAGAGGCAAATCATAACGATTTATTCTCGATAGCTGAAGAAAAGTATCGTCAAACTTTGCAGGAGTTCACTAACCTTATCAAGGCAAATCAGCAATTATCCCATCCCAGTAATTCATAATTGCTCTTTGTGAAGTCGTGATTGAAACCTAAATAAATTCGGATGAAGTTAGGATGTGTGACAAAAGTAACATATCCTAGCATCAGAGATTTCTGACAGAAATCTGTAAAATCAAAGATTCAACAAAGGCGATCGCATGAACAATGGTGTAATAATGCAGTATTACCATTGGTACATCTCCAATGATGGTACATTATGGGACAAGCTGGATAAAACAGCCAATGAGCTAGCTGAGGCAGGCTTCACTGCCTTATGGCTGCCGCCAGCTTATAAGGGCAGTGGTGGAACATGGGATGTTGGATACGCAGTCTACGATTTGTTTGATTTGGGTGAGTTCGATCAAAAAAATACTGTTCGGACAAAATATGGAACACGCGAACAATACTTAAAGGCGATTAAAACTGCACAGAGTGCAGGTATTCAAATCTATGCCGATGTGGTTTTCAACCACAAAGATGGTGGGGATGAAATAGAACGCATCTTTGCCCAAGAAATGGATTGGAATGACCGCAACCGTCCAGTCAGCGATTGGTACGAAATTGGAGCTTATACAAAGTTCAATTTTTCTGGTCGTGGAGATAAATACTCCAGTATGAAATGGTATTGGTGGTGCTTTGATTCATTATCATACAACGTAGATACCAAAAATGCAGACAAGCTCTACCGCCTCAAAGATAAACATTTTGAGACGGAGGTTAGCCACGAACATGGTAACTTCGATTATTTAATGGCGAATGATTTGGATACAGGTAATGACCTCGTGCGCGGTGAGTTAATGTATTGGGGGCGTTGGTTTGTTGACACCACAGGTGTAGATGGCTTTCGTATTGACGCTGTTAAACATATCCGCTCCACTTTTTTCCGTGATTGGTTAAATCACCTGCGAGTTCATTTTGGTGGGCGGGAACTGTTTAGCGTTGGCGAGTACTGGTCTCAAGATATCGATGCTTTACACGGTTATATTGCCTCTAGTGATGGGCGCTTGTCGTTATTTGATGTGCCTCTACATTTCAAATTTCACCAAGCTAGTCGCCAGGGTAGTAGTTTCGATTTGCGATCGATTTTTGATGGAACCCTAGTTAAAGAACAACCTGCCCTAGCTGTTACCTTTGTTGAAAACCATGATACCCAACCTTGTCAATCCCTAGAGTCGCCTGTTGAACCTTGGTTTAAGCCCTTAGCCTATGCACTAATCTTACTGCGCCGAGAAGGCTATCCTTGCGTTTTCTATGCAGATTATTACGGGGCACAATATCAAGATAAAGGACGTGATAATACCCTTTACTCTCACCGTTTTTTGATTGACAAGTTCTTGAAAGCGCGTAGGGAATACGGTTTTGGCGACCAGCATGATTACTTTGACCATCCCAATACTATCGGTTGGACGCGCTTGGGTAATAAGGAACATCCGGGTGCAATGGCTGTAGTGCTGACCAATAGCTCACCAGGGAACAAGTGGATGAATGTGTTCCGACCTAATCAGGAATTTTACGATGCCACGGGACATATAAACAATATCATTCGCACCAATAACGACGGATGGGGAAATTTCTCATGTCCAGGTGGTTCAATATCGGTGTGGCTGCAAAAATAGTTTGAATAGAAAACTAAGGTTAAAGAGGTAGATGGTAAGGAATTTTTTCCACTATCTACCTCTTTGACAATAGTATTCAACGTAGAATGGAGCAAAATTTTCAATAAAATTACGGAATTGAGATGACATCGCTTGAAGTCATAATCATCAGGACACAAACTGACTGCGTTCACTGAACTTTTTGCTTGACCAACTCCAAGCAAGAAATCTTAAAACAGCCAAATAATTAAAGCTATAAGGAGATAAATTAAGATGAGCGAGAATAATAACCCACAACCCAAAACAAAAAAACAACCTCCTAATACAATAGGAAAACCACCTAAGACTGAATTTATTAACTCCGAACAACAACCTACAAAATCAGAATTACCAGAGAAATAATTCCTTTTAACTCAACATTTTATTTATAACTCAATACATTTTTAGCAACGAAACCCAATATTTTCCGTGGTTTATTGGGTTTCACTTCGTTCAATCCAACCTACGATTATCCTTAGCTAATACCAATTCAATTAATAATTGCAACACATCCTTGGGTAAAGACGCGATGAATCGCGTCTCTACAAATGGTCTATTTGTCGCATTCTTTTTTTAAATTGGTATAAACTGTATTGATTTATAACTATAAAACGAATTCTAGTGTAGGAGGCAATAAGAAACTAGAAGTCTGACGGAAATATTCACTTGCTGCTAGATTTTGGGAACCATTGGTTCCCATGTTTTTTCATCACTAATCCCATTTCTGATTGATTCATTGATTTGATAAGGGTAGGCAAATGGTAAAACAAGTTCTGCCTGACTGAGACTCAAATGAAAGCGTACCGTGATGGCGATTTTCTACAATCCGGCGAACGGTTTCTAAACCAAGTCCTGAACCATGCCCTACTGATTTGGTGGTGAAGAAAGGTTCAAAAATACGGGTTTTAATTTCAGGTGGAATTCCACTGCCAGAATCGATGATGTCAATATGGGCATAGCGATCGCAATGGTGTGTTGTAATTTCTAGCAGTCCTTTTCCATCCATTGCATCAATGGCGTTGTCAATTAAGTTCGTCCACACTTGATTGAGTTCACTGCCATAGGCCAGAATTTTCGGAATATGTTGATCGTAATTGCGTTGTACTTGGACACCACACTTGAGTTTATGAGCAAACAATCGCAAGGTATCTTCTAAGCCTTGATGTATATTAACTTCTTGCTGAGTGCCTTGATCGAGGTAAGAATAAGATTTCATCGCTTGCACAAGTTCGGAAATCCTCTCAGATCCTCGCAAACCATGTTTAATCATCGACATAACTTCAAAGGAAAGCGCTAGCCAATGCAATCCCATTTCTCGCAATTCCGTGTTGTCGTTGCGCCAACGCTCCATGAGTTGCTCTAAGGTTTCAACCTCAACACCACCTTCCGCTAAAGGTTCTGCTAATTTCCATGCTTGGTTTACACCATAGTCTTCTAACCATTCCAGCAATATGGCTTCGCGATCGCTTAGTGTCACCGGATCTAGGCGATTATTCAAAATCGCATCATAGCCTAGATCGCGTACTCTCAACCAGTGTTGAGTATGGGCTTCGTCAACATTGCGTTGCCCATAAACTAAGCTCATTCGTTGTAACTCTAGGATGGCGGCTGGCATTTCTTTTAAAGTCCGAACCAGAGCTGCGGCTGGGTTGTTGAGTTCATGAGCTAGACCGGCGGTAAGTGTTCCTAAAGCTGCCATCTTTTCCCGCCCACGAATGAAAGACTCTAGCCCCCGGACACGACGTTGCATAATTCGGAAGATCATCCGCTCAAAATCACGACATTCATGCAGCAGTTTACGAAAGTCTTCTCCCTTAATTTCATAGAGGTGGCAATTTGTCAATGCCCGCATTGTCACAGGTGCTGGTTCATCTGTGAGTACTGGAATTTCACCAAAAAAAGATGGGGCTTCGTGTTGCCCGATGGGAATTTCAACTCCTTCACTGCGGCGGGTGATGTTGATTTTACCTTTGACTAAGATAAATAAGCGACATACAGGGTCTCCCTCATGGGACAACACTTCTGTGGCAGAAAGTTCAACTGTTTGAGTGCGATCGCAAACCCACTGCAATCGCTCTTTGGGAAGTTGTTGAAATGGGTCTAAGTTGATTAATTCCTCAACACATAACATC
>CAXUOL010000042.1:0-19529 GCA_964252435.1 uncultured Nostoc sp. | reverse complement strand
GCCTTATCTCAGGTATTAACCAGTTCAGCGATCGCGGCTAGGAAGTTCTGTTCTGAATAGGGTTTGGTCATGTAAGCTTTCGCTCCTAGAGCTAAAGCTAATTGGCGGTGCTTCTGTCCGCTACGGGTAGTTAGCATCACCACAGGAATCCCGGACAAACGCTCGTCTTGGCGATGGTGTTCTAAAAACTCAAATCCATTCATCCGCGGCATTTCAATGTCACAAATCACTAAATCGATATCACCGTGTTGCAGGATTTGCGCGATCGCCTCTCGACCATCGCCTGCTTGCAACACTTGATAATCGGCTTTCTGGAGCGTCTGCACCAAACTTTGCCTTTGTACAACCGAATCTTCTACCACTAACACCATCAGTCGATTAGGTTGAGCAACGCCTGTATTCACTTCCATCGGCTGTTGTTGCGGTTGCGTTATCGTTAGCTCGGATTGCTGCCCCTCTAGAGCCAGAACAGGCTCAGGCGCGGGCAATATTGCAAGACTTGATGTCGGGGAAGTCGGCATCATATCTATCTCCCAAGTTTGCCGAACTAACTCCAACGGGTCAACGATTAAGGTAAGACTACCATTTCCCAACACGCTGTAGCCTTGGATGTAACTAGGTAAAGTCAGGACTCTGCCGAGGGATTTAATTACTAATTCCTGCTCGACTAAAATCTGATCGACTTGCAAACACAGGTATTGATGCTCTGTTTCTAACAGCAGCAGAGGTTCGACGGTGTTCCGTTGTTTGACTGGAAAAGGACTTAGGGTTAAATTTTGGTCTTGGGTGAATAAAGGATATTTGTAATCCAGCAAATTGGCAAGCGGGCGGATGGGAACTAGTTGCTGACTTTGCCCTTCTCCCCACTGCCAGAATTTTTGGCTGCCTTGTCCGTGTAAAGATTGCTGGACTTGAATCTGCTCTGGCTGCGGTAATAAAACCTGGCTAATTCCTTCCGACAGCAAGCCATAAGTAATACCTTGAGATTGACAAACGAGCAAGCGTGCTGTTGTCAAGCTCAGAGGCAATTGCAGGATGAAGGTGGTTCCCTGCCCTGAAATCGATCGCACTACAATCGAACCTTGTAAAGTTTGCAATTGAGTGCGAACGACATCTAAGCCGATACCACGGCCAGATAACTCACCAATCTGGTTGGCGGTAGAAAAGCCTGGTTCAAATAATAACTCTGCCAGTTGGTCTTCTGAGGCGTAGGCAACTTGTTCGGGAGTCAGCAGGTGTTTTTCGATAGCTCGCTGACGAATGGATTCCCAGTTTAAGCCTCGACCATCATCCCGTACCTCAATAGTAGTACGGTTGCCTTGATGATAGGCTTGAATTGTAATTGTTCCGGTTTCTGGTTTACCCTGCTGGCGGCGGGTTTCTACCGGTTCAATGCCGTGATCGAAGGCATTGCGAATCATGTGCAGCAAGGGATCGTATAGCTGCTCAGAAATGGCTTTATCCACCAGTACCTTCGTACCGCCAAGCTTGAGTTCAACAGGCTTATGATAAGTTGCTACCATCTGTTGTAGGAGGCGGGGAAATCGATTCAACACTGTTCCCAGTGGAACCATTCTGGCTTGCAGCAAATCTGACTGCGCTCCTGAAAGCAGTTGCTTACGCTTTCCAAGACTGAAGCGAGATTGCTGAACTAAGCCATTAACAGCCTCAATCCGTTCTCCTAATTGCACCATGTCTTCTGTAAGATTTTGCAGGAGAATGTGCAACTCGCTATAGTTATCCATTTCTAAGGCATCAAAATTCGATTGTGCCTCGGCAGTTGGAACTGAGCGTGGAGATCCATGCATCCGTCGCTGCTTGCGTTCGGGAAGCAGCAGATGTCGATCCGACCAAGTAGAAACTTTACTAAGTTGTTGTTGACAGTACAAAAACTGTAGTAGAGTGTCTCGAACTGCTTTGTGGATGTGGTTAGATTGCAGGTTTTGTTGGTTTTCGTTGATTAGCAATTCCCCAATCGTGTGGCTGAGGCGATCGAGCTGTTCTATCGCTACTCGGATAGTGGGAAGTGATGGTGATGACTGAGCTTGGAGGCTTGGCGCTGGTGGAGAGGCTGGCCGATCTGAGTCTGAGTATCGGTAACATGTTTTAGGATCTCCGATCCAGATTGACTGTAAAATCCGCTCTATGGCCGAGGGGACTACTACCGAATCCTGAGAAATAGGTTCGAGTACCTCCGGTGCTTTCGGTACGGAGTTATCAGTCCGCTTCGGGAAAAACGACCAAATTGATTCCGCTTCGCTCGCACTGAGGAGGGGGGATGGCTGATTCTCAGTTGTAGTCGTTTGTGTTGGTTGGGCAGCTAGCGAAACTGGCTGCTGTTGCGGTTCTGGGACAGAAGTAGTTAGTCCTGCCCATTCTCGCAATTGTGGAGATATCTCTCCCCCTTGAGTGCGATCGCCTGCAAGTACTACTGCTCGAGCTGCTTTAAAATTTTCTAAAGCCACCTGAGCGATTTGCAATACTTTGTCTGGATGCGCTTTGAGTGCGTTTAGGGTCGCCTGGGCAATTTCTTCCAATCCAGATAAGCCATAAGATGCTGCTAATTCGACAAAAAATTCTGCTTGAGAGTTGAGTGTTGTTTGAATTTGTCGCGGATCTTGGCTTTGAATGTCAGTTTCCAGCTGTTGCAAATCCTGGAGTACACTCCCGGAAAAGATTGACTCTACCACATCAAAGCCAAGTTCTTCCGAACTGGGAAGCAAAGCCTCACGACCAAAAAAGTCGCCTAGTTTATGTTGGAGTTGGGCGAAGATTGAGGCAGTGCGATCGAGTATTTCTGCCTCATTGCAGGATAAGCCCATCAAGGTTGCACTCAATGGAGTTCGCAGGCACTCATAAGCATCTAGCAGCAAAGCACCCAATTCTGGATCGATTTCCAGTTCTGGAGCATATAACGCCTGGAATACATCTTCCAAATGATGGGCAATTGTCTTAATCGTTTCTTGCCCAAGACTGGCAGCACTCCCTTTGAGAGTATGGGCGCTTCGCATCAAGGCGTGAACTTTTTCTATGGTTTTTTCATCAAGTAGACCGATAAGATTCTGCTCAATGGTTTGCAATAACTCTGCCGCTTCCGCCAGAAAAGCCTGCTCTAACTGCTCTTGATTACTGGGATGTGGTGTCATAACACATTTTGGGAGATTAGTCAACTTTGAACTGGCTAACGCTGGTTTCCAGTTGTTGTGAAGTCATCCGTAGTTCCTCAAAAGACTCGGAAATGTTCATGGCACTTTCTGAAGTCTTGCGGGCAATCGCCGAAACATCCGTCATCGCCTCTGTCAATATCTGAGATTGCTGACTTTGAGTGGAAACTGCTTGGGTAATTCCTTGTACCAGTCCACCAATTTCGTTGGTAGCTGCCACGATCGCACTCAGGGAATGACGAGTCTCATCGATCAAGCTCGAGCCTTGGACAACTTGGCTAATCCCTACTTCCATTGCTTGGGTAACTTCGTTAGTGCCATTTTGAATTTCTTCCACGAGTCGCTCAATTTCTGTGGTGGCACTAGCCGACTGATAAGCCAGGGAACGAACTTCATCTGCAACCACCGCAAAGCCTTTGCCATACTCTCCGGCACGGGTAGCCTCAATCGCAGCATTGAGTGCTAGCAAATTAGTTTGAGTGGCAAAGTTTTCAATCAAACTCACTACTTTCGAGATTTTCTGAGAAGCTTCACCAAGGCGTTTAATCTTCTTCGCTGTTTCCGACACGGTTTCTCGAATCTCCAAAATGCCATCTACGGTTCTTTCCATCAGGGAATCACCAGCTTGGACGATGTTATTAGCTTTGTGAACCGCCTGCCCTACTTTTTGGGCATCAGCAGCGACTACCTGGGTGGAATTTACCATCATTTGTAATTGTTCCAGAGCGTGTTCGAGCCGTTCTGCCTGCTGTTGAGCTTGGTCAGATAGTTTTACTACTGAGGTAGTGTTATTGCTGGAAGTTTCACTCACTCTACCAGCAGCAATCTGCACTTGTCGGACTAAATCTCGCAAACTTTGGATCGTAGTGTTGTAACCATCGGCGATCGTCCCAATTTCATCTTCAGATAGGGGAGCTCGAACAGTGAGATCGCCTCTGAAGGATGGTTCCAAAGCCATGAGAACGCGGATAGCTCCTTGTTGCAGTTTTTCTCGGGCGGTGCGTTCGCGCTCTGCTGCTTCTGCTAGTTGCTGCTCTTGGCTACGCACCTGTGTTAGGTAGTCTGCAAGATTGAGGGCAAGACCAATCTGGACGCTGGCTTGGTTGAGAACATCCTCCTCGGATTGCTCCCACTGGCGCGGTGCGCTATTTTGATAAACTCCCATCAGCCCCCATAGCCGATTTTCTTGAAAAATCGGAGAAATCATGTAGGCTTTAGTTCCCCACAGTTCTAACAATTGGATGTGACATTCGTCATGACCGACAGTATATATATTGTCAACCCGCAAACTTTCTTTGCGGACATAACGCCCTCCTTGGTTGTACTGGAGATAGGTATCTCTAACTTTGGCAAGGCTAGTTCCCACAAGCTTAGGCCAATCCCCACTCACAGACTCAACTACAAATTCTCCAGACCAATCAGGCTCAAAACGGTAAATTCCAACTCGATCTGCTTTGAGTAGCTGGCGAAGTTCGTGGGTGGCAAACTGAACAAATTCCAGAACATTACCATGACTTTGGGCCATCTCTGTTAACCGACTTGGCAGGCGATAGGAAAATCGGGCGTTTGCTACTTCCCGTTCTGCCAGTTTGATCAGTTCCTCATTCTTGCTTAAGGTTTGTTGTAAGTATTGCGATTGCTGGACGGCAACCCCAAACTGCGTGCCGATTTTCGTTACCAAGTTGACTTCATTATCTTGCCATTGCCGCGGCCCGTTATTTTGGTAAGCTCCTAACAAACCCCAGAGCTTGTTTCCGGCAATAATCGGGGTGATGATATAGGCTCTCATCTGGAATTGCTCGAGAATTTTCAAGTGGCACTGGGCATGACCAGCAGTGTAAATATCATTAATCACAAAGGTCTCGTTGTTGCGATAGCGTCCACCTTGGGTTTGTTGTAGGTGTTCGTCTTCCCATACAGTCTTGATATCGGGGCTAACCAAAGCCACCCATTCACGACTGACGGATTCGGCAATAAACTCCCCACCCCAATCTGGATTGAAGCGATACACGGCTAGACGATCGCATTCCAAATGCGATCGCAATTCTGGTAGGGCATTGCGGAAAATTGTATCTAGCTCTTGAACTTGGCGAATTTTTTCTGCTAGCCGTGTCAGTGCTCGTTCCCCTTCTGCGGTTCTGGCTAATTCTGCATTCTTCTTTTTGAGCTGTTCGATATACTCAACCTGTTGCAAGCCTATACCTATTTGCACAGCTATTTTTCGCAACAGTTGCACATCCTTGGATTTCCACTGCCGAGGGCCAGTATTTTGGTACGCTCCTAAAAAGCCCCAGAGTTTGCTGCCAATAAAGATAGGAGCGATCGTGTAAGCTTTAGCCTGGATTTTTTCTAATATCTCTAGGTAGCATTGGGCATGACCAGCAGTGTAAATATCATTGACAACAAAAGTTTCATAATTGCGATAGCGTCCGCCCTGAGTTTCTTTTAAGTGCTCGTCTATCCAAATCGTTTTGATGTCGGAACCAGCTAAAGACAGCCATTGATCTTTTACGGATTCGGTAATAAACTCCACACTCCAGTCGGGACTAAAGCGAAATACTGCTAGGCGATCGCACTGTAGTTGTTTGCGTAAACTTGGCAGCACATTCAGGAAAATTGTATCTAGGTCTTGGGCTTGGCGAATTTTTTCCACCATCCCTGTCAGCAACTGTTCTTCTTCTGCTGCTTGCGCCAACTCTGCATTCTTCGTTTTCAGTTCTTGGATGTACTCGGATTGCTGCACGCTTAACCCCAACTGAATGCCCAATTTGGTCAGTAATCGCACCTCCTCGGAATTCCACTGGCGCGGGCTGCTATTTTGGTAAGCTCCTAAAAAACCCCAAAGTTTGTTTCCAGCAAAAATAGGGGCGATGGTGTAAGCTTTAACCTGGAACTGCTCTAACAGGTCGATGTAGCACTGGGCATGACCAACAGTATAGATGTCATTGACGACAAAAGTTTCATTGTTGCGATAGCGCCCGCCTTGGGTTTGCTGTAGGTATTCGTCTTCCCATACGGTCTTGATATCGGGGCCAACCAGAGGCACCCAGTCACTTCCTACAGATTCAGCAATAAATTCACCACTCCAGTCAGAGTTGAAGCGATATATTGCTAGGCGATCGCATTTGAACAACTGCCGCAATTCTGCCAAGGTAGTGCGGTAAATTGTTTCTGGCTGTTGAGAATGAAGCATTCTATCCGCCATTCGGGCGATCGCGTTTTCTAGTTCAGCTACTTGTGTCATTTCTAGATTTTTTAACCGTAGCTGTTCGATATATTCAGCTTGCTGAAGGGCAATGCTCAACGGTTCGCTAATCTGCAACAAAGCACCAGTCTCTTCCTTAGTCCATTTCCGCACATCAGAATTTTGATAAGCTACTAACAAACCCCAAAGATTACCAGCGCGGAAGATGGGAACATTAATGTATGCTTTGGCTTGGAACTTCTCTAATGTTTCTAAATAACAAGGTGAAAAACCAGCAGCAGAAATATCGTTGACTTTACGAAAGCGCGTTCCTTTGGCGTACATTCCACCCTGCGTTTCCTTCAGATAGGTATCGGCATCAGGTTTAACAGGGGAGGCATAATCCTTAACATTGCAACGCTCTGAAGACATTAGACCTGTTTTTAAAATGCTGTCTTGTTCCTGCATCTCCAACAGTGACGGCCAACCAGCAGCCACAGATTCAGCGATAACTTCTCCACTCCAGTCTGGATAAAATTGATAAATGACAACGCGATCGCATTTTAAAAATCGCCGCAACTCTTGGGTTGTAATGCGGAAAAGGGTGCGAAGATCCATTGCTTGCCCAATCTTTTCAATGATGCCGAAAACAGTACGTTCTCGTTCCACAAGTTTGGCTGACTCCTCAGAGCGGTTGGAAAGTTGTTGCTGATATTGCAACTGTTGAATAGCAATACCAGACAGAGATGCAACCTGCACCATTAATCGAACTTCACTATCTTTCCACTGACGAGGCTGAGAATTTTGATAGGCAGCGAGTAAGCCCCACAACTGTTCTCCCTGGAAGATGGCAACAATAATGTATGCTTTGGCTTGATAGGTTTCTAAAACTTTGATATAGCAGTCAGAAAAACCAGCACTGTAGATATCATTAGTGACTCGATAAATCTGTCCGCGATGGAAATTTTTGCCTTGGGTGTGCTGAATGTAGCTATCTGCACTGGGCGATCGCCCTGTTGTCCCAGCCAGTCCTCCTTCGTCTGCAAGGTTCCTAACACTGCAATAGTTAACGTTCTTGACAATTGCTGGGTTGTTTCGCTGTTCTTCTAATAGAGAAACCCACTCAAATCCAACAGATTCAGCAATAAATTCCCCACTCCAATCTGGCTGGAAACGATAAACTGCCACGCGATCGCATTTTAGTGACTGTCGCACTTCTTGGGTGGCAACGCGAAAGATGGCATCCAAATCTTTGGACTGGAGAATTTTATTCGCTACACCGACCAGGATTTGGTCTTTTTCCACTTCTTGTTGCAATGTAGCCTGAATCACGGCAACTTGCAGTTGCACTTCTAATTCCTGCTCGATTAATTTTAGTAACCGAATTTCAGCATTCTGCCACTGGCGAACAGCAGTGCATTGCTGCACTACCAACAAACCCCAAACCCCATCTTTTGCTAAGATCGGCAAACTCAAACAAGCTCTTACCTGAAACCGATCCACGAGCTGCTTTTGGTAAGGAGACAAGCTTGCAGTGTAGGTATCTGCGATCGCGACTAATTTTTCTTGTTGATAAAGCTTGGCAGAACCTAACCCAAAAGTGACGGCGGGCAGTTTTTCCTTCAGCATTGGGGTAAAACCATCCCTCATCGCCTCTGCAACAACTATCCCCTGTGTCGGATTCGTAAACTCATACAGCACCACGCGATCGGCTTGTAGGGCGCTTTGTACCTCCATGACAACAGTGGCGAGCAAGGTATCTAGATCGGAAAATTGGCGGATTTTGCTAGCGATCGCCTCTACTTGCTCTACCTCTAATCCATCTCCTCCGTCTTGATATGGCAACACGCTTACCAGTTCTTTTAACTTGCGGATTCTGTCTCGCAATGGCCCTGTTTCCACCCAATCAGCTTGATCCAGTTCAGTTCGCAATTCTTCTAGAGTGGAGGTGATTTGCTGTTTTGCTCTTAGATCGACGGTATGCCCGTTATCGGTGTCCTTATAACCGTTGCCGGAATTTGTGTGTGGTTGGCTGGGTGTAAGATTGTGTTGCGTTACCATAATCTTTCTTGCTATGAAGGTTATCGGAGTTAATAAATAGAATGCAGAGCGGAGGCTACTTATACCAATTCAAAATTCAAAATTCAAAATTCAAAATTAAGAAAGGCAGACAGAACAAGGCTTTGGAAGCATGTATTTGGAGCATTCTTTTTTGAAATGCTCAGACTTGCCTACGGCTGAAGTCTGAGTAGTTCACAGAGGCTGAAGGGCTTGAATCACAACATGGGTGTCAATTAACATCAAAGGGCTACCTTGAGAATCCACAAAGTAACCCTGCAAGAACGAGCCTAGTCGGGCAGGTAACATCGATGTCGAAACCGCTAACCGCTCTTGGGGGTCATAAACTTCAATGGTATTGACTTGCTCCACCAACAGCCCGACAGTTTGATTCTGGACTTGAACAAGCATCGCCATGCCAGAGTTACGCACACTTTCTCGCCGACACCAGTGTGTTGCTCCCAACAAACCTGCTAAATCAAGAATCCAGATCGCTTCTCCCCGCCAATTCATTATGCCTAACAAGAATTCTGCTACCTGCGGTACTGGTAAAATCTCGGTCAGCGCAACCTGAATTACTCCCCGCAAATCAGCTAATGGGAGTAACCCATTTACCTTTCCATTCAACGGAAATTTTAAAAACCTCTGGTTGTTTCCTTGGGGAGAGTTTTCAAGTCGAAATTGGCTATTAATGGGTAGCTCTCTAAAGCTATCATTGACCTGTATCATTGCCCCAGTTTCCTTTAGCGAATAAATTTATTAACAGTCTGGAGCAAGGTATTTTCATCTACAGGTTTGACTAAATAGCCATCGGCACCACTCATAGTGCCCCAAGTTTTATCAACATCTGTGTTTTTAGTTGAGCAAATCACTACCGGGATTCCTTTTGTTGTCGGATCGGCTTTCAACTTGCGGCAGAACTCAAATCCACTTTGACCTGGCAAAATCAAATCCAGTAAGATCAAGTCAGGTTTTTGTTGTTTCAACCTGAGTTGAGCCTCTTCACCACTGCGAACTTCATAAACTGAATATCCTCCTTGCTCCAGGTAACGTGTCATCTTTTCGGATTCTGTGAGGCTATCTTCAACTAAAAGAACTTTTTTCATTTTTATTCCTAACTATTTAATTTAGAATTTGAAAAATGATTGCGACAAATGAATTAACACCAACCCAGATGTAGAAAGCAATTTTCCATCCAAAATCTGTTTTGAAAATGGATGTAGGGGAGCTACTGGCATGACTACCGCTTCAACCTAAACGGTTAAATACTTGTGAAGCACATTGAGTACTTTTTCTGCCTCTACGGGTTTACCCAAAAAGTCAGTTGCCCCGACTAATTTTGCTCGCATCCGATCTACTATTCCATCTTTCCCCGTTAAGATGACAACCGGCACATCTTTGAGACCTGGAGTTTTACGGATTTGAGAACAAATTTCATAGCCATTCACTTTTGGCATCAAAAGATCCAAAAAAATGAAGTCGGGCTTGCTTTTGATTAGCTGTAAAATTGCTATCAAGGACTCTTGAATACCAACAAAGCGATAACCTTGATGGGTGAGAATTTCCTCCAAACTGCGACAGATCGTCGGACTATCATCCACACAGGCTACTAAAGGTCTTGAGACATCAATAATTGCTTTGCTAGCTGCTGGGAGGGCAACTTGTATAACAGTGTCTTCTTCTCTCTTCAGTGAAGAATTAGAATTATTAACTGCACTGGACGGATTGACAATTTCTTTACTAATCCCAACCTTTTTGAGGTTTGGGGTGGGTGAAAAAGCGATCGCCCCTGCTTTTATTAATGGCATCAAGAACCGGGTCAAAGCTAAGACATCCCGACCGCTTTTTTGCCCTAGACCTCGTAAAGTTTTTGTTCCATCAACTAGAGAAATAATCTGTTTAGAGGATGCTTGTCCTTGGAGTAGCTCAAGTTGTTGAATGACAGGGAATAAATTGGGCGAGTAACTTGCCAGTCCTGCATCTCGCCATTCTTGCCAGGCTTGTGTAGCCTGTTTCAAGACTTCCTCAGTTGGTATTACAGTTAGGAGAAACCCAGGAACTTCACCAACAACAATAGTATGTGACAACTGCCCTGCTGGATTATCGCCATTTCTTTTGGCTTCAATGTACTGCATTATATCAAACAGGACTTCAGCTATTAAGCTTGTAATCAGGTTAACAAGTTGTTGTTGTTCGATTAATTTTTGTTCTCGCAACTTAGCAAGAATGCAATACTCGCGATAATTTTCCTGGGGAGAGACAAGCCGCTCCAACTGTGTCACATCCAGATTAGAACAGTACTGCGACAAGTGTCGTCGCCATCGCTCATTGGCATTATAACCGCCAGCCTGCCAAATTAATCGTCCTAAACGAAAATATAGCGTCCAAGCCGGCCCATCCCTGGCTTCAAGATTCAGCCTGCCTGTGAATAATTTAGCTTGAAGTTGCTCGATCAATTGATTCACAATGGATCGCACCTCTTTATATATCTTGAGTTTTGCATTTACATTAGAATTTCTCAAACAATCCAGCTTACTAACTTCATCGTGCGATCGCCAATCGCACAGTTCAAAACCTTGATTGAGCTTATATCCCTTTCCAATTCGGATATTTTTAAAGTTCAAAGCCGGAAGCTTGAACAAAGATTTATAGCGCTTCTCGTTTACGTGAGGTACACCCGTAGGGGCACGGCACTGCCGTGCCCCTACACTACACCCCGCGATTGTTGTACCGCATTTGAATGGAAACCGCTATAAGCTCTTTTTCTAATTATTAATAGGTTAACTTTTTGCCATGTTACATCTACTGAGCAAATTGCTTATATAGATGTAGTTGCAATAGAGACCTGAAAAAGATGGAAATGTTGAATACTACAAAGCATAGACCAGCTTTAATGCTTATCGATTTTGTACTCTGCTGCTTAAGGCGACAGACACAAGCGATCGCCCAACCGCTAGTCTGCAAATACAAAAAATAGTCAATAAATTGCTGGTTGCCGAATAAAATATTGGCGATCGCGTTGTTCTAGTACGCCTTGCTTGATCAAGGAGCGCAGGATATCTATCGTTTGCACTCGGCTTAAACCTATCACCTCTTCAATTTCTATCAGGGTGGCTCCTTCAGCTTGCTGAATGTATTGCAGCACTTTAGATTTAGCAGTATCCGCATTCAAGGCAGACACTTTCTTAGTCATGGTATTGACGGAAGGACGAAAACCAGTGGCTTTAATTACAGAACGGGAGATTGAGCGTTTTGGAACTGTTACAACTAATTTCTCTTGTTTAGCAGGAGTCGGAGAAACTGCTTGTTCATGACTGTAATCGCCCCAAACACTGTTATGTAAGATTGCCCGGAAATTTTGCAAGTTTTGGAATAATGCCTGAGCCTTTGCTGCCCGCTGTTGGCGGTATTCTTGCTGGCGTTGCCAGACATCTGTTTTTATTTGCAATATTTCCAATTGCCGCTCTACAATCTCTTGCTGAAATTGCTGCTGTTGTAACTTTCTGTTGTTGTCAAGGCTGGTAACAAAACTGCTCAATTCTTGATGAAGCAAATCTGCTTGCAGCTGAAATTCTTGTTGAGTTAGCTGTTTCCATTGGTTAACTTGTTGACGGCGTTCAGCAGTTATTTGCAATCGCTGCGATCGCTCTTGTTCCCATAAATTCTTGAGAGCCATCAGCTGAAATCTCCTATTTTGTTAACTAGAAATATTAGATAGGAGCCATGAAGACTCCCTTTTTCTAATGTGGTGTTAAGCAGCAGATGGAACAGCAGCCTGAGATGTTAAACCAACTGCCTCGGCATATCTTAAGTAAGTTTCAACTGAAGCAATCACAATCCGAGCTTCTATTGATAGCAGTTCAATACCAACTAAAGAAACACGTACCCAAGCATCAACTACAATTCCTTTGTCCAAAATGCGGTCAATAACTTCAGCCAGACTTGAAGATGAGTTAACTTTTTCAACAGCCATTTTCTTTTTCTCTCACAACTCTAATTATTGGTTTCATCTTGCTCTGATTGAGCAATAGGTAGGTAAAACTTACACAATGTGTTTTATTCTTCCTGGGTTTAGTGTTCCCAAAAATATAAGATAAATATAAGAAAATAAAAAAATACTAAAAAGTTAACAATATTTTTTAGAAAAAATTAAAGAAAACAATCAGATCGTCTTTATTTTATCTGGGAAAGTTTTAAATCTTATTTTTTATGAATTTACCTGAGAGTATTTTTGAGAAAATGATAAGGTGGTAGAGGTTCGCTCAGTGCCAATTGCCAGTGTGAGCATTGTACCTGCCATAGGGAAATTTGCTGCTTACTGAGCGTTGAATCGTTACGCTGTGCCAAAAAGTGGATTTGCCGTACATCTGGCTGTCGAGTCTCACAGATAACATTTGTATATGTTTTGAGAATTAACTGGTTTAAGAGTTCCCACTGTTGGCATTGTTGTGTTTGAAATGCTTGCTGTGTTTGGTAGCGTTGTTTTTTAGCTAATAAATAGGCTTTTCCCCTAGCATCAATAGTCTCAGAATCGTCAAGCAAATCACAGGGTGTAGCTTTTAAAGTGTACTCAACTTTGTCTGCTAGCTGAGTTAGGGTTTCTAGATATTGCTCTTGGTGCTGTTCTAGATGATTCAGCAGTTTTTCTTGCGAGGTAAAACCGCTCCCAAAGCGTAGGGGAAGAAGGGGAGTTTGTTGAAACAGTTCTCGAATTACGCGATCGTGGTTTAATACAGCTTGAAGTAAACGCTCATCCTTTGTCTGTATTGCCTCCAATGAGATTTCCGGTTCTACGATCGCGGCTAAACCAGAAGAGTAAACGAGTTCAATATTCCTTTCCATCCCTAAGGGTAGAACAAGTGGTGATGCGGTGGGGACTAGAAGAGCATAAGCGTATATTGACATAAGTAATTAAGTCTGGACAAATAGAGTTAACTAATTAATAATTCCCTCTTGTTCTACCAAAGTTAGGAAGTCCTCTGGGATGCTTCTTTTGACATCAAAGGTGTTTTCGGAGGATAAGTAGCTTCCGCTCTGAACTTCTGTGTTTTTTCAAGTCAGAGACTATTAGTCTGTCTCATTAAATTTGAGGGATAAGAGAACGAACCGCAAAGGACGCAAAGAGCGCAAAGGAAGAAAAGTTAAGAGTGAGTTCAGCCATCAGAATTAATCCGATAGACCACTATTGAGATTGATGCTGATTAGCAAGCATTTGGTATGTAACTTGGAAATCATCATTTGTAATCTGAATCAAGCTGGAGTCGCTCAATCCCTGGGCGCGGTATCGACGAATTGCGCTTAAAGCAGCTTGATTGCTCAATAAAGCCAAGTCTGCCCCATTCCAACCCTCGGTAACTGTCGCCCAGGTTTCTAAATCGACATCAACCAGAGGACGATCTAGATTGTGAACTCCTAAAATCGCTAATCGGCTGGCTCGATCTGGTAGATCGATTTTGATTTGTAAGTCCAATCTTCCGGCTCTGAGCAAGGCAGGATCGAGGGTTTCTGGACGATTGGTTGCTCCTATTAACAGTACTTTCGGGCATTCGTGCAACCCATCTAGTTCGGTGAGCAGTTGACCGACAACGCGATCGCTAACTCCAGAATCACCAGTGAATCGTCCCCGTGCTGGTGCTAGGGTATCAATTTCATCTACAAACACAACGCAAGGAGCTGCTTGCCGAGCTTTGCGAAAGAGTTCTCTGACTGCCTGTTCTGCTGCACCTACCCATCGGCTGAGTAATTCTGGGCCATTCACTGCAATAAAGTTGGCTCTAGCTTGAGAAGCGATCGCTTTTGCAAGTAATGTTTTTCCCGTTCCCGGCGGCCCCCATAACAGAATCCCACGGGGAGGCTTGGCTTTGGTTTGCTCGTATAGTTCGGGATAGAGGAGTGCGCCCTCTACAGATTCTTGAAGTTTTTGTTTAACATTATCCAAACCACCAATGTCATCCCAACTGACACTTGGTACTTCAACTGCTACATCCCTAAGAACTGAGGGTTTTATCTCCTTAATTGCTTCGAGAAAATCCTGCTGCATGATAGTCATGTTCTCAGGAACGGGACTGTTGAGCGAGGGGACTTGACGACGCAGGGCAATGTAGGCTGCTTTTTGACAAAGAGCTTTGATATCGGCACCGACAAAACCGACTGCCAAATCAGCGATCGCTCCTAAATTAACTGAAGTCTCCAAGGGCATGGCACTTGTCAAAATCGTCAGAATTTCCAATCGTCCATTGCGATCGGGAACCCGAAAATGAACTTCGCGATCGAAGCGTCCCGGACGACGAAGCGCCGGATCGAGATAATCGGGACGATTTGTTGCCGCTAATACAAGTACGCCCTCGGTTTTGGCAAACCCATCCATTAACCCAAGCAACTGCGCCACTAGTCTTTTTTCAACTTCACCTTCCACTTGGCTGCGATCTGGGGCCAGGCTGTCAATTTCATCAATAAATATCAGGCAGGGAGCAGAACGAGTTGCTTTCTCAAAAATACTTCGCAAACGAGCTTCTGCTTCCCCATAATACTTGCTCATCACCTCTGGGCCATTGATGGCAATGTAGTTTAACTCTAACTCTTCTGCCAAAACACGGGCTGTTAAAGTTTTTCCCGTACCGGGCGGGCCAACTAGCAAAACCCCATGCGGAGGCTCTAACCCTAATTTCACTAATAAATCTGGACGTTTAAGTGGAATTTCGACTAACTCTCTGATTTCTTTAAGAACATCAGCCAAGCCGCCGACATTTTGCCAAGAAGTTTTTGAGTTTGTCCGAGCTGATGGGGGGGTGACATCAGCATCATCCATTGGTGTGGTTCCAACGGTGGAATTGGATCTGACTCGGCTGGAATTACTTTTTCTGGGAATATTGCCTTGCCGAGGGATACTACTAAGATGATGAGACTGAATTTGAATAGAAGTTTTTAACTCCCCTTTCTCTACTTTTTCTTCTAAAGCTTTGGCAATTTCTAAGAGTTGTTCAAATCCTTTAAATATGTCGTCCATTGATTTTACTTAGAGGTTGTTTGAAAAGTGTTTCACTGTGATTTTGGGCACTTTTAGATCCTCCCTAACCCCCCTTGTAAAGCTACGGTGTCGAATTACCCCCCTTAATCCCCCCTTGTAAAGGGGGGAAACCGGAAAATCTAGTTCCCTCCCCTTGTAAAGGGGGGAAACCGGAAAATCTAGTTCCCTCCCCTTGTAAAGGGGAGGGTTAGGGAGGGGTAATTCAATGACTGGTAGTGATTCCATAACTTGTGCGTACACCGTAGCTTTACAAGGAAGATTTAGGGGGATCTAGAACGTTTTGCTACCGACAAGAGGACTTTTCAAACATCCTCTTAAATAAAAGGCAGAGAAAAATTTAATTTCCCAAAAAATTAAAAGTTTCAATAATTTTTCATTTTCAATTTTTATTGCTGTTCAACAGGGAGAGGAATTAATCAATTGGAACTGAATAATCGCAGACGAGCAAAGTTATACGGGGCAGTGAAATTGTTGTAACGAATTCGCAAACGGTTTTCAAATTGGCGATCGAGTGCTTCAACGTGTTCGCTAAATTGTGATTCTGCTTCCCAAGGAATTAGGTAGGCTGAATTGTAGATCATTGTGTCCATTTGGGGAGTATTTTCCACCACATCGATCGCAATCGAGTTGAGTGTGCCTTGAAATATATCTATGATGCCTTGCTTGCGATCGTTCATTCCCTGTTCGATGGCTTGCCCTATTTGGATTGCTTGTTCCATACTCAAGGGTTGACCCACTAGCTTATCCCTTTCGGTTTTGAGATTTGGGTGTTCTGCCAATAGTCCCTGAATTTCTGTCTCGGTATCCCAAAAAACTTTGACACTAACTTCTCGACAACCCGATAACTTTGCAAGCAATTGCGTCAATTCTTCTTGATGAGGACGAATTAATTGCTGTGAAACAGTTTCCCAGCTGGAAATCAAAAGTCCAAATTGCACGGGGAGTAAATTGCGATCGCCTCCTTGCATGATCTCCTCAAGGACTTTTTCATGACTTAGCAGGTTACGACGGCTGGCCAAATAACGCTCTTGCTGGGCTTCGGAGTAAATTACTGCAAAACCATCCAAAATTTTAATTTGTACGGGTTGCCCATCTAAGCCCTGTAAATTTAAGTTTTCTGGAGCAGGCAAGGTCAAAATTCCATAAATGTAAAAACTCATATAAATGTCTTACTAAGAAGAATGTAGAAAAAAAAGTTACAGGGGTTTAGAGGTGAGTACTAATCTTAACTTGGCATGAACTAAGCTTAACTGAGCTAGTCCTAAGTCCAAGTCACCTTCAACCACAACACCCGTATTTAATAGGCGATCGAGGAGTTCTAGAATAGAGGGTTGACTAGAGGTTTCACCGGGGTAATATCCTCCAGATTGGGGAAGTAAAGTTCCCATTTCACCCAAGTTAATATTTAGCTCGGCTGGGTCAATATCAAATACCTCGCAAAGCTTAACAACCTGTTGTTCAAGCTGTCGCAAGCTTTCGGCAGCCCGATCTAGCTCATTGTCGTTGAGGATGCCAGCATCCATTCGCCGAATCACCTGAGCTTCCATGAGTTGGCGTATCAGCTCGACAACCGTCAGTAACAACGGTGCTAAACCGGAATCGGAACCTTTTGATTTGCTAATCGCCTGCATTCTGATGATTATTAGGATTGAGTACTTTGAGCGATCGCAGTTCTGTTTCTAGACTGGCAACACGCTCTTGAAGTTGTTGATTAGTTGTTAATAAGGTGCGAGTTTGACTATTAAGATAGGGGTCGCTCTCCCACCAGTTAATTCCAATCTCTTTGGCTTTATCAACAGAAGAAATCAACAAACGAATTCGGATGTTGAGCAGTTCTGTGGAGCCTACGGAAATAGAAATATCTCCTGCGATCACAATGCCTTTATCCAGAACCCGTTCTAGAATATCTGCCAAGCTAGAACCCTGAGTTGCTGTAATCACTCCCCGGTTAGTATTAGTACTCATTTGTTTATTAAATGACCAGAATCAAAAGCAACTGTCTGTGATATGCTCGGCAGATCGGCATTGCCCTGCATTTGTACTAATACTCCCTGTTCCCTGAGAGACTTGAGTGCAGCCACAATTTGACTGCGATCGATCCCTAATTCTACTGCCAATTCAGAGAAACGCCTTCCTGGAGACTTGCACAGGTGGTTGTAAACTTCATGCTCGTAAGGTACTCGTTGTTCCAATACAATCTGATCTTGGTTGTTTGGTATTATCTCTGACGACTGAAATTGAGTATTTATACTATGATAAAATTCACTTAAAACCTCTTCCAGTAGCCGAGTTGCTTCCATGAGAGGTTGATTCGTGCGAGAAAGCAGGATATCGGCACAAATATCTTGGAAGCAAGGATCTCCAGGGTTTACAGAAATTTCGTGTTCGTGGCAGATTTTGGCAATCATCAGACAGGAACGCAATCCACCGCCCTGTCCAGAGCCAGATCGACTCCAAAAAGTCCGTACTATGCGGACAATTACTTCTGCTTTCTCAGAATCTATGCCTGTTTTATGAACTACAATTTCCTGCTGACTCAGTTCATCAGGTGTAGGCATATCAATGGTAATAACACGATCCATCAAAGCATCCTGAGTTGCATGAACTCCACAATACTCTTGAGGATTTGATGTTAAGATTGCCCGAAACTGAGGATGAACCCGAATATACTCGGCTCGATTTTGGTTTGTTGGTAATACTAACAACCTCTCTTCAAGTACGGAGAGTAAAACGTTATTTACCTCCGGGTGCGATCGATTGAATTCGTCGTAAACCAGCGTAAATCCTTCTTTACAAGCTAGGGTTAATCGTGCATCAACCCAATGTTGTCGGAGTTCATCCTCAACTTTGACAACGCTGTGGATAAAGTTATCAACAACCTTTTTGCGGGTGTAACCTAATTGATTACCAATCAAGTCTGAGGTTTTAAACTCATCATCTCCAAATAAGAGAATGATCGGCTGGTTGAGCAAATCAGCTAGATGCATTGCCAGAGTAGTTTTTCCGACTCCGGCTGCACCACGTAAATGTACTGAAAAACCTGACTGTAAATAGCGCAAAGCACGTTGAGCGACGCGTTGAACAGCAGGTGTATTGACAAATCGTTGGGGAGATGCATTTAATACTGTTGTCAAACTCTAAGTACCTCCTAAGTAATAATATTATACAAAAGTAATTTTTTTACATTTAAAATATCAAATACAGATGTCAATCAGTCTTAACTGGACTCAAATCCAACGCATTTTGGCATCAACACAAGACTAGTAATGTTTAATATCTATGTCATCAGGATAATTACGGACTTGCGAGGACAGCTTTAATAAATCCACACGAGTGTAAATAATATGGTTCTGCGCTTCTTACTATTACCAATTACTGGCCCATTAATGGGGGTAACGTGGCTTGGGGAAAAAATTTTAGAACAGGCGAATACTGAAATTGATGATAAAGAAAATCTCAGCAAGCAACTTCTTGCACTCCAACTTGCTTTTGATATGGGAGAAATTCCTGAAGAAGAGTTTGAAATTCAGGAAGAAGCTCTTTTATTAGCGATTTTGGAAGCAGAACAGGAGGAACGCGATCAAACACAAGAGTAAGGTTGGAGGCAGGAGGCAGAGGAGAAGAGGTAGTGCGATGGACAGGTTTCCCGGCATAAAACAACTGCCGTGGCACAAGGTAATCCCGAGAAATAAATTTCAGTAGACCGAAAACTTTTGCCAACATCGAAAATTAGTAGCTTGTGATACCGTGCATTCTTTTTTCACGGACAGTACCCCCGAACGCGAGGCTTTTTTCATCGAATTTAATCCGCGATGTATGGATGAGGGAAAATACAGCACTTCCTGCTGATATGAGGTACAGTTGGTAAGAATAAAAATATTATCTTTTCATGAAAGCATATTCAATCGATCTCCGAAAAAAAATAGTTGCAGCACATACAGCGCTTCCTGCTGGTATGAGGTACAGATACTTGAGATGCTATTAGCACAGATAAACGGTAATTCGGCCAATTAATGTACTTCATAACTTCGGGAAGTGCTGTATTCAGGAAAAAATATCAATTCGTCAAGTGGCAATCAGATTTGATGTTAGTAAA
>CAXUOL010000041.1:0-19545 GCA_964252435.1 uncultured Nostoc sp. | reverse complement strand
AAGCAACTGTGCGAGTTAATGGGTGGCAGAATTTGGGTTGAAAGTGAGCTTAATGCAGGTAGCACATTTTACTTTACGATTGCCGCTTCAGTCATTCCAGAGGAGTCAGCAGGGGTCAGTGCGGTCTTCTCCCAACAGGAGATACCAAAAGCGATCGAATCTCCCCCTTCGGGTTCGGTAGTCCCTCTTTGTTGGGACAACAAGACCGGGCTACCTCACCAAGTGGAGCAACTGGCGTTAAAGAGTCAGGAGATATTCAGCGTCCCCGCATCTTCTTCCCCGTCTCCTGACTTCCATAAATTAAGAATTCTTGTCACTGAAGATAATCTAGTGAATCAGAAAATAGCCTTGAAGCAACTCAAAAGTCTGGGCTACAGTGCTGATATCGCTAATAATGGGAAAGAAGCATTGCAGCTATTAGAAAAAATTCCTTACGATTTGATTCTAATGGATTGCCAAATGCCAGTTCTTGACGGTTTGGAAACCACAAAACAAATTCATCGTTGGCAAGAAAGCAGCTTTGCTAGTGGTCGTCGTCCTGTGATAATTGCGATGACAGCTAATGCAATGAAACAAGACCAGCAAATGTGTCTAGATGCTGGAATGGACGACTATTTGAGCAAGCCAGTAATAAAAGAAAAATTGGCAGCAACATTAGAGTATTGGGGAAGTGTAATATTCAAGGCAAAAGAAATAGCTGCCACAGAGCAGACAGTTTCTACAACAGATGTCGGTTCAGTTGACCTCCCAATTGATTGGGAACGCTTGCATCAACTTTCAGAAAATAACCCAGAATTTGAATTGGAACTACTGCAAATATTTGTTGAAGATATTCAATCTTGTCTAAAGGTGATAAAAATAGCGATCGCATCTCATGACTTTGAGCAAATAGCGCTCCAAGTCCATCAAATTAAAGGTTCTAGTGCCAATATGGGAGTTACAACTATGCATCTAGCAGCAGAAAAACTAGAACAATTAGCGATAAACCAAGAGCGTCAAGGTACTACTAACTTAATCGTAGAGTTAGAAGAGTTTATTAAGCGCATCCAAGAGTTTTTAATCAAAAGTCAGTAGTCAAGATAATTCGTAATTGATAATTCGTAATTATTACCCCCTACCTAAAGGTATTTGCTCTGAATGATGAATAAATTTATTTTTTTCATTAATAAATTAAGGGGCTTGTACCCTCAATGATTTAATTATTAATTAATTACTAATTCATAAATTCTTAATTACGAATTACGAACTTGCGCCGAGCGAAGTCGAGGTATTACGAACTATTCGGTCAGTATCTCCCTATTCCGATCGTAGGTATCTTTAATAAGATTTACTAATAAATAAACAGTAACGATTATCTACTGTCGGCTCATAACTCAAATTGTCAGCAATGGCGGACATGATTTTTAAACCCCGCCCGCGCTCTTGATCGTTATCCTCAAATTCAGAGGTTTGTCGCAATTGCTGTTCTAAGTCAAATGGTTCACCTTGAGACCAGATGCGAATTTCTATATATTCATCTAACCGCACAGCTTCTATCTCAATCGGAGTTTCAATAGGTAAATTTTTGTGGGCGTGTTCAACAATGTTAGTAAAGCCTTCCATCATCAGCGTTTGACATTGCCACCAAATTTGTTGATCGGGAATAGGTGGTTGATTCATCTGCTCGAACCAAGATAAAACTTCAGGTGAAGCTGTCAGGTCTGTGTTGACTTTGAGAGAAATTTTCTTATTCACTTCTTAACTAATAAAATATTGTGAAATCATCATATTCGTTAATTAGTTTATTTAATTTGAGTATTTTTACTATACATTAAAAACTAAATTGCATATAACTTAAATTAAAGCAACTATTTACCGATCGTTTTACTTAGTAAACTGTAATTTATGTTTAAAATTCTGGTTATTGATGATGACCCGACAGTGCGAGCAGTACTGAAAAGCACACTCCAAAGGCAGGGTTATGAGACTACTGTAGCTAGCAATGGTGAAGAAGGTATTAGACAAGCACAACTGCTACATCCGGCTCTGATTATCTGTGATTGGATGATGTCACAAGTAGATGGGCTAGAAGTGTGTCGTCGAATTAGAACAGATCCAGAGTTAGCAACTACTTTTTTTATTCTATTGACGGCTAGGGGAGCAGCTCGAGGAGAGGAGGAAGATAGAGTTAGAGGACTTGATGCTGGAGCAGATGAGTTTATCTCTAAACCGATAGAGATGAATGAATTGAAAGCACGGGTAAGAGCAGGACTAAGGTTACACCAGCTAAATCAGGATTTACAAAGTCAAAAGCAAGCTTTGGAGACACTAAATCAGGATTTGCAAACTCAAAAGCAAATTTTGGAAGCAGAATTAGCTGAAGCCGCTGATTATGTGCGATCGCTTTTACCCTCACCGCTTGTCGGAGCAGTAACTACGGAAAATCTGTTTATTCCTTCAGCACAACTAGGGGGTGATTGCTTCGACCATCATTGGATTGACGAAGATCATTTGGCAATTTATTTGTTAGATGTATCTGGTCATGGCGTGGGTTCAGCCCTCCTATCGGTATCGGTGTTGAATGTTTTGCGATCGCAATCTCTACCTAACACTAACTTTTGTCAACCAAGTGAAGTCCTAAAAGCTCTCAATCATGCTTTCCAAATGAGTAAGCACGGTGATAAATACTTCACAATTTGGTATGGAGTTTATCACCGCCTTAAACGTCAACTCATCTATGCCAACGCCGGACATCCACCAGCTTTACTGTTATCTAATACCTCCACGAACAACATCGAAGTTAAACAGCTAACTTCTTTAGATTTACCAATTGGCTTTTTGCCGGAAGTTCAATTTGAGGATGCTGTTTTCGGGGTCGAAGAAAACAGCACTTTATACATCTTTAGTGATGGTGCTTATGAAATTAATCAGTCAGATGGTAAAATTTGGGGGATCGATGCATTCATTGACTTACTAACCAAATATAGTCAGAATACCTGTAACCTAAATCAACTCTTAGCGAAGATTCTCACCTTAAATACTCAAGATAATCTTGATGATGACTTATCTTTAGTAAGAGTTAACTTTGGTTAGAATAGTCAGCTATACATACTTAAATGTGGATTGCAAGCTTATTGTGTTGCCAATATTTGGCGGTAAAATTCATCTTTGTCAGCAAAGGTTTGAAAAATTCTATCCATTTTAGTCAGTTCAAATAACATCCTAACTTGATCGCTTATCGAACAGACAAACAGTTTAGCGTTAGCAGTTCGTACCATTTGCATTGCTGATACTAAAGCACCTAAACCAGAGCTATCAATAAACTTTACTTCTTTCATGTCAATTAACAAAATATCGGCTCCATTTGCCAGCAGTCCGCTAACTTCACGACGTAGTTCATTACCTCTAATCCCATCTAGAATTCCAGATATTTCTAGTACTTTTACACTCAAACTCATGATTTTCTTTTCCTGTTATGTAGTTATATTTTGGCATTGAATTAAGGCAAACTGCAATAGATAAAGTCTGTAATTAGCTTTGTTTTACTACTTGCTGATTACTACTATTTGCAATCGCCGTAAAAAAGCTAGCATCAACCCATTGCCGAGAAATTTCAAAAGCTTCAAAATAGCCGTCTTTTTGACCTAACTCTCGCGCCCAAAAGCGAGACAGAACAAGTATGGCATCAAGTTGCATAAATGCTTTGTTTAACTCCGATTCATAACAACCGATCGCTGCAACTTTTTCCTCAATTACAGAGGTGATATCCACAAAAAAGTTGGGTTCAAAACCCCGCAAAAAAACAGGTGGTGCTGAATACCATAAAGGTATATTTTTGCGGGTAGCAACATTAGAAACTGCGATCGCACACACTTCATGATCTCTATGTCCATATTTTTCAGGTTGTGGTGCGTGAGTAATAATCAGATCCGGTTGCCAACGTCCAAGAGCTTCTTCAGTAACTTTAATCACTGCTTGTGTGGAGAAATTGCACTCCTCAAGTGCATGAAACTCATAAGTTGCACCGATGATTTTACCAGCTGCATCTGCTTCTTGATGACGTGTACCTTTAATAGGCGAACTAGAAAAACCGCCATCAGTCAAAATTAAACAATGAACATTCCATCCTGCTTTGGACATCAGACTGAGAGTACCAGCAGCAGGTAAAACTTCATCATCAGCATGAGCATAGATTGTTAAGACATTTCGCTGACCAAAGTTGTTTGAGTCTGAATAAGTGTTCATAGCTGTTTTCTTTCTAAACTGGATTTGTAAAGAAGGAGTTAGGAGTTAGGAGTTAGGAGTTAGGAGTTATTTCTCCCTCATTTCCCTCATCCCCCTCATCTCCCTCATCCCTCTTATCTCCCTCATCCCTTCATACCTCTTAGGCTTCTTTTGGAGGTTGCCAAACAGATGCGCGGATGATAGCCCACAAAAGTAACAAGTTATAGATAGCCCACGCACCATTGAGTAGATGAACTGAAGGATTATTTAGATCGCCAATTGCAAAGCGGTAAAGACTCCACAATATTCCTAGAATAGTGAGGACAAAGATAAGTAGTTGGGGCCAAACTAGTTGGAGATACACTCCAGATTGCCGCTGCTTAGGTGTTACTTGGAATTTGAGGTTGCCCCCGAAAAACACACCTAATACAGCTTGAATGAATAAGGGAAATAAGGCGATCGCATATTGTTCGGCTCGCCAAACTTCTCTAGCCGGAATGCCCCAAGTAGCGGCAATGAAAGTCAAACGGTTGATAATAAAAGCTGGGAAAAAGTGCAGGGCAAAATCAGGGCCGTAGGATTTAACTGGAACAATGTCTGTGAAAAAATAGATGATTGGGCAAGAAATAAACACAACAGTAGCAAAACCAGAAAAATAGCTATACATTGTCTTAAAGTAATGCAATCGTTGCCAAAACGTTAGCCCTGGTTTTGTCAATGGATTTTCTCTCAGTAGCACTTGGATAGTACCTTGTGCCCAACGTAGTCGCTGTTTTAGGGTAGATTTTAAGTCATCTGGTGCTAAACCTTCTGCTAAAAGTTCATGATGATAAACAGATTTCCAGCCAGCACCATGTAGACGCATAGCAGTATTCATATCTTCTGTAATACTGTTACTGGATACACCCCCAACTAATTGAAATTCATCTAAACGTTTTTCATCTTTGGCATACTCATCAGCAAAATATTGCAGTCCAACACTAATCAATGCCTCACGCCTTAATACTGCATCTGTTCCTGTATAGAAGGCGGCATTCATGCCATCTTTACCCTGTTGGAGTGGGCCATAAAATAGATGTGCTTGATGCCCAAAGGGATCGCCTGGAGGAATGTTGTAAAAATCTTGGGGTGTCTGTACAAAAGCAATTTGATTATGCTCATATTTCCCTGTTAAAAGATTATAGGTGTAGAAATAAGGCACAACTCGCTTGAGAAATTGTGGTTTGGGAATATGGTCAGCATCTAGGGTAAGAATAAACTGTCCTGAAGTTTCTCCAGAAAAAATCGCATAATTAAGGTTCCCCGCTTTAGCGTGGTGGGGTACACCAGCCGGTTTGGGACGAGCAATGTAGCGAAAACGAGCGAGTTCAACTAGTTCTAGTTCTTTATTACGAATAGCTTCTTCTAAAGCTTTGCGTTCTGTAATTAGGCGATCGCTAATAGTATGATGAGCCGGAGGTAGCCAAAGAATCAGCGATCGCAAACTTTGCACAAATCCAGCCGTAGGCTGATTCACCACTGATTCTGATGATGTTTGCAGCCATTGTTCGGCAGCTTGAGTATTAGGTGTCAGATTTTCTAGTTGCTTCAAGCGCTCTAACAAACTAGAATGTTCTGCATCAATCCGTTCTGCTTCTAGCTGTAATTGTGGTGACTGCAAATCTTCAACACACAATCTTTCTGTCATCGCTCGTATATCAGCCGAGTTCCCATCATCCAGCACATAAACGCGTAACTTGATTGGCGGATAATCCATTGCTAGGGCGGCTTTGGCAGTTTCTTCAACAATTTCTGTCGGCTCATTGTAGCAGGTTACAAATACATCCACTGTTGGCCAGTCGGCTTTGGGTATGGGTGGGGTCATCTGGTCGAGAGACTTAATTTGTCTGACTAAAGGTCGCCACAACCCAATTACAAACATCATGCCACCGAAATAGCTGTAAATCTCGGCTATCAGCAAAGGAATAGAAATCCAGAGGGCATCAAAATTGATCGAATGGGTGACGCGCCATTGCAAATACCAGATACCAAAAATTAAATTGATTTCTGCTAGATAACGAAATAACAGCGTTCTTTTTTTGAGTAATGAGCGGCTGTTGCCGGAAAACTTTGAGGAATTATCACTAATAGAAACTGAAGTCATTTTAGTACCAGTAATTAAAACAATTAAAAATTGAGGATGAAAAATTAAAAACTCAATTGCTTTAATTTTTAATTTCCGAAGGGTCAAGCACGAGTGGATGTCTGCCTCTGGTTTGGTAAAGCAGACTTTCTAAAACGATTGCATTCGTATTCACGTCAACAGATGCATTAATACCTAGTTTGAAAGTTTCATATCGTCCTGAAAAATAACCGCGATTTTTATCGGATAAATTTTGAGCAAAGTCTCGCAGCCTTTTTGTATAAGGCTCATCTGGCATGAGGGCAAACCAAGAAAATGCTGCTTTCGTACTAACAAACCGCAATTGGGGATAGGCTTTTCCTGTAGTGTTAACGGCTTGCCAAGCTTGATCGTTGGAGTAGACGCTGTAGTAGAGAAAGTAAGGAGGACGATCCAAGGAATCTTCATTTACAGCAGTTAAAATTCCAGTGCGCTTAAATCTTTGTAATTGCACTTTAAAAAGATTTTGCACTTGCGGCTTAACAGCATTATCCCAACCAATTTCCAAACCCCAAAGCAAATAAGGATCGTTCGTCAGGTAGTTGCTAGCTCCAGAGTTTTTGAAATTACGCTCATCAATTTGCAGAGTAATACCATCAACTTGAACTGCTTTGATTGGCGGATTGGTGAGAGCATTAGTAGCTTGAATATTCCACAACTTTAAACTGTGGGCAGCATATTGCTCGTAACCTAATCGCCCTTCCTGCACTTCGAGAAGTTTGCCTGCTTTAGGAATAGCTCCATTTAACCAACCATCCTTGACTAGTTTTGATGTATGCCAACGAGCGACGATGTGATTAATGCGATCGCTATATTCTGGATAATGCGATCGCATAACATGCAATCCGATCAAAAATCGTGCCATATCCAAAGCTGACCAACCACTTGTACCTTTGGGATCGGGTGTGTCATTGAGTTGGCGCATTTCGGCAGTATGGGTGCTATAAGCTTTATTGGGTAATCCAGTTGCAGGTAGTGGCAGTTTTTCCAGCGTCTGTAGCAATGTGTTCATTCGCTGTTGAAACATTTCTTTCGGCAATAAACCTAACTGGCGAGCCGCATGAATTCCTAATAAAGCGCTACCCTGATCCCACCAAGTTGTCCACGGCAAGTTGTCTACCGAATTTACTAAACCTGTTTGAGGATTCCAGTTACGCTCAAAATACTTCCAAGCCCGCCCGGCAGCAATTTGATCTGCTTCTTGGTTCAATCCAGGCAAAGAAGTTGTGGGCGTTGGAGTCGCAGGTTTTTCTGGCCTAGCTGTTGGTTTTGGTTTTAGGGGTAGTGGCGTGACTGTGGGAGCAGTCGGTTCTGGAACGGTTTGTGAGGGTGGTGTTTGGATATCAGGGTTAAAGTTGTCAGGGGCAGCAATGAGCGTAGATGGGGTAGGAGAGCATTGCCACGTTCCCGTACTCGGACAAAGCAGGGGTTGTTGATTTGTCGTTGCGTACAATACTGATTGCAAAATCATGCTTTTGATGCCGCTTGTTGCCATTTATATCTTCTTTGCCAACTCAGCAGGCGATAAATAGCCAAAAGCCGAATTATTTACCGCGTCTTTATAACCAGCAGATTTACCGCTATTACTATTAATTGCCCAATCACATTCCTTATTAATATTGAAATAAAGAATGGCTCTTACACCCATCCCAGGTAGCTGCGTGTAAGAGTCTCTTAACCATTGGTCTTTGGCAGTGTTGGGCAAACCATTTTGCGTATTACTTGTACTAGCTGTTTGAGCGATGAAAATCGGCTTACTGCCAGCCATAACCTTCATCCGCTTGATATATGGTTCAAAAACTTCTTTTGGGCTACTCCAGTGTTTCCAAGAAGAATTACTACAATACCCCCAGTTGTACGAACTAAAGGCAACGACATCTACCGATTTGTCCCCAGGGTAGTAGTTTTCAAAGCGATGTTTATTGTTTTCACTCCAACCATTCGGTGCAAATACCCAACGGATTGCTTGTGAAGATACACCAGCCTCTTTAAATATCTTTTGGATACGTTGATAAGCTAACTTGAAGTTCTGCGGGTCTTTGCTGTATGCTTCTCCAGGAATGTTCATCTCTTGCAACGGAGCGATAAACGCAATACGTCCCTCGCCTCGTTTTGCCCAGTCAGAGTATGCTTTTGCCACTTTTTGCAGAAAATTATCTATGTCTCCTCTAGCAATCTGCGCTGCTGAATGAGTGGATTTGAGATTAATAAAGGCTGTGTATCCGTTGTGTTTCAGTTGTTCTAGGGAAACTGGGATGTTGTAGGCAGGATTCGAGTCTTCGATATCAAAGAAAAATCCAGCAATAGAATGGCGCTTACCAGTCCATTGATCGACTTGACGCAATTGGCTGTCAATTGTACTTTGATTTCCCATGTAATCTGGAGTGTACAGTCCCAGTAGTACAGGAGTATTGGAGGCTGTTTGGTTGCGAATTTGGTTTAATTTCCGGTTTTCGAGTTGCCTTGAGGCATCTGCAACCGCCATTAGATTTTTACTCGCAAAGATGCTTCCTAGTAAAATTAGCATCATTAGCGCCAGTCGTACCTTGTTCATAGATTTGAAGGAATAACCAGGGATTTTGAATCGAGATGTCTGTTGCTCGTGTAAGCTACCGACTGCATTGACTCATGTACAAGTATTCCCAAATACAACTGATTATTAACAAACACAGCTTTATAATTACAGTGAGTTGCATTTCAACTTATAAGAGGTAGGTTGAAAACCCAAAGAGATTCAGGTGCAAAGCACTGAATTTCGTGCTTTAGACCGGGGATGAAAACCACTTGAAGGCAGGGTTTACCCTGCTGCGATGCAATGTGGTAAAATTAAAAAAAAGCGTGGAGGGGTAATCAACCACGTTAAAAACCCTACACTGCTTAACAGCAATCTGTACCTTCTCCCAAAGGGAGAGGCTACGCCAAGACAATTGAATTTTGCTGGTTCTACTGCATTGTTCTAGTTCTTCCCTAGCAGTAGGTAAAAGATTCATGGGAGCTAGACGACTCAGAATTTTGAAACAAGATTGTTTCAGTTTAAACAGAACTTGTAATTGTGCAACTACGGTCGGGCAGACCGAAAGTAACGCTTGGGGAGAGTCCCACCTCTTGGCTAGATAACGCAAGGAATCTAGTCTAAGTGGTCTCGATGAACCAAGAATCCCCTCACCTTTAGGCAGGGGAGTGTCAATCTGTGACTTTTGTGCCAGTTACTAGTGGAGTCTTTTCGCTACCTGAAACCCAGTAACTTCCAGAACTATCAGAAATTAACTTAGTTCGTTGTATTGCAGTGTTGGGTAGACCTCGCTCAGAATTTCCCTTAGTAACTTCTTGCCACCAAGGAGATTTCATGGTGGAAGTCGGACGAATTAGGGGTTGTTGATTCATTACCTTGTACAGCAAGGATTGCAAAATCATACTGTTGGTGCTGCTGGTGAAACCAACTGCTGTTTTGCCGGTGGTTTCGTAGAAGCCCTCATAAAATCCAACTAATGGATTATATAAATCAGTCGTTCCTTCCTGTAACTGTTGACTATACTTATTGTCTGGAAGCAGCGCATTATAGGCAAAAGCTACTGCTGTACTTACCAATCGTCCCTTTGGTACTGGTTGACCGTTATCTCCTAAAGCTACCCAAGACTTTCCTTGTCCAGTAATTGTACTGTGGACAGTGTATGGTTTACGATCGATCAAGGTGGTGGCTGAGGCTGTGAGAGTGCCGGTGCGACGATAACGTTCAGCTTGTGCTTGAAAAATTGGTTCAAAGAGCGATCGCATTTTTGGATCTAGTCCAAACTCCAATCCATAAAGTACAAAAGGATTGCTAACTGTATATTGGTTAACTTTGGAATTAGTATCTCTGCGATGGCGTTGAATTGGGACTTTCAAGCCCTCCACTGAGGCAGTTTGATATTCACCCCCAACAGCAGAACGCTCCAGGTTAAACCCCCATAATTGAAAAGCACGAGCGGCATATTCCTCATAACCCAAGCGGGTTTCGGGGTTAACGCGGGTGAGATATCGCCCATCTTGTTCTTTGGTAACGGTGGCACTGGAGAGAATACCTTCGCGCACTACACGCAAGTATGACCAATCCAGGACAATTTTATCTACGGCAGCCGTGTATTCTGGATGACAGCTTTTTAAGTTGTACAGCGCTGCCAGCATTCTACCCAAATCTAAAGCTGACCAGCCGTTTCCTTCGGGAACTGGATTTCCACCATAATCTACTGGTTGGAGGGTTCTGGTATCATAACCTCGACTCGGTAATTCCCCGGCAAATAATGGTAACTTTGTCAAGGCTGCTAAAAGATGGCGGGTGCGCTGGTCAAATTCCTTGGGGGTAATTGTATCAAGCGATCGCGCCGCATGGAGTGCTGCGAGATAATCTCCCAATCCCCAGAGGGTTGCACCTTTGAAATCACTGCGATCGTCTATTAGCCCACTCTTGGCGTGATAATTAGCTTGAAAGTATCGCCAAGCCGCCTCTGCATAGCGCCGTTCAACAGGCGTCAGTGGTCGAGCTAGTTTCAGATTAGATGATGACTGGGGACTATCTACTAGTGGAATAGGTACAACGGTCACTTCTATAGGTTTAGAAGTATCCGCAGGGGTTGCAGTTGGAGTCGTAACAGTAGAATTTGGTTGATTTGCAGGTGTTGCACCAGAAGCATTTTCACTGGGATTGCCAGTAGAATTTGGTTGATTTGCAGGTGTTGCACCAGAAGCATTTTCACTGGGATTGCCAGGAGAATTCGGTTGATTTGAGGGTGTTGCTGAAGAAGCATTTTCACTCGGCTTGCCAGTAGACACACTCGCAGAAGTGGAAGCAATTAAAGGGTGATTTCCTCTAGCTTTGTAGTATAAAATCTCCAAAATTAACCCATTAGTATTACCTGTCAAAGCTTTGTTGGGTTGTTTTGATTCTTCATAGATACCAGCATAGTAACCGCTATCATCAGGACTGCGGAGATCCTTGACTGCATCAAAAACCTTTTGGGCATAAGCATTATCTGGAAACAGATAGCGCCAACCAAAAGCAGCTTTTGTGCTGATGCTGCGAAACTGTGGGTAAGGTTGATTGGCATCGGTAATAGTTGCCCAGTTTGCACCGTTGGCATAGACGGTGTTGTAGAGAAAATAAGGTGCTTGGTCGATATTATCTTCTGTCACCGCAGTTAACTGACCTGTGGTATCAAAACGCCGTTTTTGCACATCTAAAACCCTGGCAGCAAAATCAGCTAACTCACCTTGCAAGCCAAATTCAATCCCATCAAGGATATAAGACTCACTCACAACATAATTATTAGCGTTGGTGCTTTGAAAGTCACGGCTATCAACAGGAATTTGCACACCATTAATTTCAACTAACTTAAACGGTTCTAAAGCAATAGCCTTGGGTGCTGAGAAACCCCAAAGTTGATAACCCCTAGCGCCGTATTCTTCGTAGCCGAGTCGTCCTTCCTGCACTAGTAACGTTTTCTTGTCAGGAAGAACAGTAGCGCCAAAAAGTTGTCCATCTTTGAGCGATCGCGCCACCTGCCATTTCGCTACAATTCCTTTGAGCCAGTCATTATATTGAGGATGACAGCTACGGATAACATCAAACGCAGCCAGTATTCGCCCAACATCTAAAGCAGACCAACCAATACCCTGCTCCAGCGGATTGTTACCATAATCAACCATTTGTGCGGTGGCTGCGTTATAGACTTTATTGGGCAAGGCATCTTCAAATAACTTCAGGCTGCTGAAAGTCGTCAAAAACTTGTTGAGGCGGGTATCAAAGTCTGCTTGATCAGTGAGATTTAGCGATCGTGCAGCATTCAATGCCATCAGGTAGTTACCCATATCCCAGAGTGTACCAGAAGGATAACCCCCAGTAGAATTGGTAAATCCCGTTGCTGGCTGATAATTTTTGACAAAATACTGCCAAGCCGCACGAGCATAAGTTTGTTCTTCAGATGTGAGCGGGGTTGTAATATTGCTACAGCTACTGGAATTTTGAGATAAGACTGGTGTCGGGATGTAAAACAGTAATTGCAGAAATGTTCCAATTAGGAACAATGCAACCCATCTCAACAGCTTTTGTTGATGGTGCTTGTATAGCATAAGCAAAGAAGGAGTTAGGAGCGCGTCTGTACAGCTATCGATAGAGTCGAGTAGCGCTAGTGAATGATATTCGCAAAAGTTCTAAATATCAGGGTGATTTACACGGAAATTTTGTATATTGTTTCCTTAAACAGTGTCTGTATACGGAAAAAGTTTATATTTTGCCCAAAAAGAGATGTTATGGAGAAAGTTTCTATATATTTATAACGAATTGGGTAAATAAACGGAGAATTATTGGTATATTTTGAAAATTTAATAAAGTTCTATATATAGTCGGCTTGTGCCGATTTTGCCTTGATAACAGGGATTTCAACCGCCCTGGGCAAAGATTTGTCAGCCAAGCAAGCTCAGGTGTTATGTATTTCCCCTAGATAAGCTGAAGACAAGTAATGCAAAAGCGAAAAGACTTTCTTAGTCAGCAGTTAGAATCTGCTCGTTCCAAAATTATTAATTCCTACCTTACAACAATTGAAGATAGTTTTCGAGAAAACCGTCCTCAACTCAAACTCATCAATTATGGTACAGGGTCAGGAAAGACTCATCAATTGTTTCAAGCTATATATAAAACGATTCAAGAGCATCCAAATACTCAGATAATCGGCATATATTTTGCCCCATTAAGAGAACATTTATGTGTTCCAACTTCAGTTAGCAGTCAATATTTAGATGTTCCCGTCTATAAACTAAATTCCTTAGAAATGAAAACGACGGATGAATATATCAAATCATACAAAAAATGGATACCTTCAATCCTTAAAAACAAAAAGTTTTGGAAGATCGATCCAAAAATATACCCTCATGAAAAAGTTCAGGAAAGCCAACAAAAACTCAAGACAGTAGAAGATGTTATACGCCGCCTTGAGTATGTCCAAACTGTAGGTTTAGGGAATGAGGAATTTAATAGTTCCGAGACTAAGAAAGCAATACGTCAACTGAATAATTTACTTGAAAACTTTTTAGAATTTACAATCAAATGTAAATTGGATAGTTCAAGTTGGCCAGATGAATGTTTAAAGTTAGTTGAGATATTTTTCCCACTTCATCTCCTGCAAGATAAATCTGGCATCTTGATGCTCACTTATGATAAATTTGAAACCGCTATTCCATACTTTATCCATAATGGTAAAACATGGGTAAAGAAAAGCAACGATCTTGATAAATACGTTATTCAGCACACAAATAGCTCCAGAAAATTTATCCTTGCATTTGATGAGCAGGAAGATGGATATCAAATTATGCTAAATGAAAAAATTGATATCATTTCACCTCAAATGTTGGCAATTAATAATGCGTTGTCATCTATTAATAGGGAATTTTCTATTCTTTTTTCTACTCAAAACAATGAAAACAGAGAATTTCTAAATTTTGTTGATAAAAATAAGGGAGTTTTGCACGAATTTCAAGAACATTTTGATAAAAACAAAGATATTGACCCAAAATTGCAAAAGTTTGCCCCAGTATATCAACGACTGACCTTTGAGGAAGGCAACTCTATCAATTTTTTGGAACAGGTAGTAACGATTATAAAAAGACTTGAAAAATCAATGGAAGAAATTGCTGGGATTTTCGATGATTCCGATCAAGAGAACCCCATTGTATTAGATTTTGAAATGTTATCCAGAGTGTTTTCAAAATTCGAGAGTAATAGAAGTTTGTTGATTCCTCAGCAGCTTTACAACAAAATCAGTGATGAATTGATGAGCATTTTCTCATATAACAACCTATACATCTACAACATTGAACCTCTGAAAAAACTATTTTTAACCAGACCTTCCGGCGGTCATGTTCACATCACTGAGGAAAAAGTTTCAGATAATACCTCTGTGGCAGAATTGATTTATGCCATTCTAGCTGTTCGATTACAAATCAAAACCATCAAAGATTTTCTGGCTAATGTTTTGGATGCTGAAGATTCTCAATCTCGTTCTTTAGATATTTGGTCAGAACAGATAGCTAGAGTCCAAAAGGCAAGTGAAGAAAGCTCATTGCCAAATCAGCTGCTCAAATACTTAAACCGTACCTATGTCTATGAAAGCTATAAATCTATCATAAATATCAAAGAAATTTCTCGGTATCAAAATCCTAAGAATAACTTGATTGCTCACACACTTAGAGAAGTTTCTATTGGGAGTACGGTTATATTGACTTCGCCTGAATTCAAGATAAATTCCATGCTAACTAATAATAGTAATGTAATTTTTCTTATCTCAGCAACGGGAGGAATTTTTGGGGATTTAAGCACAAGTTATGATATGCGTTATTTGGAAGATAATTTGCGTAATGAATCTGGTAAAAGTTCATTTAAAGCAATGGTTGAAGAAGAAATTCGGCTTTGTGAAGAAATCCGAAATCAGCGTGAAGCGAAGCGACAGATTACAGTAAACTTTTTTAACGAAAATTTATCATCTTTTCCAAATAACAAAACTCAAGAAGTGACAGAAAGATTTGAAAACAAAATTTTAAAAGATTTTATCAATGATTGTAATAATGATGGTACTTGGTTTGGTACTTATAAAATACAAGAGCTAAAAAGTTTTATTCGTTTCTTATTTTACCTGTGTGAAGAGGATTCAATTCAAGAAACAATTGCTTTTACTCAAACCCTACGCTGGATTAAAAAGTTGATGAATTTTTGGGAGAAGCTTCATCATGCAAACTTTGTATTTGAGAAATCATCAGAGCATCCAAACATATATTATATTAATTTAAAGCATGAAAAATATCAGAGTAATATTTCCATTAAAATAGTTTTATATGAAGCATCTTTCACTAGACTTTACTTTGATCAAACAACTAAAAAAATATATTTGGATGAGCTTGTTGAAAAAGAAGGACAGAAAATATTCTTTATATCGGCTTATCAGTCAGCTTCAAAAGGATTGAACCCTATCATAAAAAATCACAACGGGGATGAAAAAGATTTCGACTCTTTAGTTTTGTTAATGGACAGTTACTACACAGTAATGAAACCATCACAACAGAAGAAGTCAAAAGAGTCTGAAAAATCTACGACACTTTATCATTTTGCCTTAATGAAAAGTATTGTAAATTTGGGAGACTCTAATCTTGAAATCAAAGATTTTAACAAATACCTGAGCCAACCGGAAGCTGGAGCATTTCGAGACCAGCAACACCAAATTTTATTAGGCAAAGCAATTTTGCAAGCTATTGGCAGATCGGAAAGACGTGATTTTCCCAACCAAATGGGAAAGATTTTCGTTAATGAAGAAACCAGAAAAAATTTAGTGAATTTTTACAGATACCTGGAGCGGGAAGAGCCGAATGAAATCCGTAAGTTTTCCGTTAACAACCACAAAGTTTACTTAAGTGTTCAAGAGGAAGAGAATAAACGAGCAATTAATGATTATGATGAGCATGTATATCATGAGACTAATTATTCTCTAAATTTCCAAAATTTTAGAGAAAAAATGTTGGATAATATTGAAACTTTTCACCAAGATAAAAAAGCCTTTGCTATTACAAAAATGTGGAGTGCTTTACGCGACCCAGTTGTTTTTAAAGAGCCAGACAGGTATTTGCAAAAGTTACGAGACTTAAAGCTATTTCCTGACGAATTTATTGATTCATTATTTTATAGCAACGCAGAACAACTTGAATTCACCCCATATTTAGCTTCTGTGAAGGAAGACAGCAAAAAGTTTCAGATTATCAGCGATAGCATCAATGGGGAAAAAATTTATCCTTACCAGAAGCGGTTATATCCTGAATCTCTCAAAACAAATGCTCAAGGTTATGACTTGGAAGGAAATGAAATTGGCTTACTAGATCCTTCAAGTAATTTAATTTACAGCTTGTACAACGAGTTAATTCCACAACCGGAAATTTTTAATACTTATATTCCGCGTCCACATTTCTTTTACGATATGTTATATCCATCACTAACCGAAAATTTTGCAGAACGCTGGATTAAAGATGTAGTTTTCAAAGGTAAAGACTGGAAAATCATAAAAGACAAGGATGGTTTTGAGCCATTGCTAGATTTTAAAAAATATCACAAGTTGTATGAGCGGTTTGATTTGTACTATATCAAGGACAATACGCTATTTTGTATTGATGTTAAAGCATGGAGTGTAGCTTCGGGGAATCGCCTTTCAAATCAGACGCTGGAAAAAACCCAAAACAAGCTGAATACTATTGTTACAGACTATCCAGAGTTTAATACTGTGAGAGGGTTACTTCTAAATTTGCACGCAAAACAAGAAAAAAATAACCAATACTCACCAATATTATTTTCAGGAAATTTAATTTACTTTGATCGCTACAATATCCCAGCTGAATCTAATATACTTAAAGACTTTTTGTTCCCAAAGGAGAAATAAGATGAGAGATAAAATGACTAAAGCATTCTCAGATAAATCAAGAACAAACCAGCTAAAGATATTACTGAATCCAGAAAATGTTGCTGAAAAACTTTACCTATATCTCTTTAAGATGGGTAAAGGAATTGAGCATTTTGATCCTAAATATCAGGTTGCTGAAGATGAGTATTACCAAGATGAAGATTCACAGGCTGATTATTACGAAAAACGGCATAAATTCATTAAAAGTCAGATCCAAGAACGACTTTCTGTAAATGGAGAAAAACCTAAATATTCAGACATTCAGTACTTCCTTTCCTACGTTGATGGTAAAAACCATGTGTTCTTTCTATCTCCAAATAAAAGCCATTCTGGATGGAAACAGTTATTCAGCAAGAATCAAGAAAGAATTTTCAATTTAGTTTTTAAATTTTATCTTCTTTCTCAAGGTTTATCTGTAGAGACAATGAATGGTTTTGAGGAATTACTATTACTTCATTCCAGGAGTCTTAGCAAATCAGAAAATGCTCTTATAGTCTGGGGACAGAATCTGTTAATCAAATATAATCACCATAATGTAGTCACATTAACCTTATCTCGAAAAAGGCGACTATTGTTACCAAATGATGAGTATATAACTACAGATAGTGACAATTTGGGAGACTTGTTGGTCTATAAAAACAAGAACTACTACTTTGAACGTTACCTTGATGCTCGCTGTAAAAACTCTATTTATTTTATGCAATTCCCTAAAGATCAGGCAGATTTTGATAAGTTCAAAAAGACTCAAGTTTATCATTATCAAAATCTCATGACACAACTTGAGGGTTTTTTAAGTGAGTGTGGTATTGACTTTAATCCTCTTCATTTTCAGGCTGACTATTACTTAGAAAACCCTTTTATCAAAAACATAGAATCTGTAGAATCATTAGAGATTATTAACAATACGGGAGTTGATCTGACTGAATCTGAACAAGAATTTCTGAAAAATTTTCTGAAACATCAAGGGGTATCTTTACTCACATTTTATAATTCTGGAAAAACCGTTAGTACCTATGAACAAATAGAAGTTGAGGGTGAGGACGAGCCTTGCTGGAGAATTACTGAAGTTGTTCCCTGGTCAGATATTAATCTTGATAAGGGAAAAAACTATTTAGTTTTCAATAAACTTTTGGAGGAAGAAGCAGGTTCAATGGCCTACCAGATAAAGGATGGTCTCTGGTATCCATCAACAAAAATAGATAATAAAGTGAAAGTTGATTTCTATTCGCAGTTAAAGAAAAGATTTAACTATTTAGATACAGGAGATTTTTTTAGCATACAAGGAATAAATGTACTAGAATTTAGGGCTGTTGGAGATGTAAAATCTGCCTGGTCTGTTCTTAATTATACGAACTATAAAATTGATGAAGATACTCTGCGTGAAGATACGCAGGCTTTTACAAATGGGGAGTTTTTGGACGTAGAGAGTTCTATTTTCTGCTATTTAAAAGGTCAAGAAGATAGCGAAGCATGGAAAAATTTCTGCGAGAATTACAAGATAAATATTTCACCTGAATT
The DNA here is from genome assembly GCA_964252435.1 of uncultured Nostoc sp. GTDB lineage: Bacteria > Cyanobacteriota > Cyanobacteriia > Cyanobacteriales > Nostocaceae > Nostoc. The sequence continues at coordinate 1,197 of CAXUOL010000041.1, read as the reverse complement.
TCAGAAGGTCTTGATTGAATTGGGAATTAAGAACTGGATGAGGCAAAGTCTTGTAGATTCTAGCTTTGGCTTGCCCATTACTCCTCAATCATTGCCTGAAAAACAATTTTTTACTATATATGTGCGTAGCCCTAGAAAAAAGAAAGCGAAAGCGGTAGCAGTAGAATTCTTATATAAAGAGGGTTGTATATATATCAAAAATGTAATGTGCGATATGAAACAGATCGAAAAGGAATTTCCATTTTTAAGAAGGCAAAAAAATAAGTCAGAGAAATTAATTAACGATCAACAATATTTTGTAGATGAATCGGAGCAGTTATATATTAGTTGCTATACAAATGACTTGTATACACCAACTTTAATTGGACGCAATGGTATTCTTGAAGACATGGAAAAGGGAACTCTAAAAATTAACCGAGAAATTCAATATGAAGATAGTAGTAGATTATTCCCTTTAGTGTCGTATTACAACAGTGAAGTTAAACCCATTAAGCGAATACAAAATATGATATGTTTGGATTTGCAGAACGAAATATTTGTTCAGTATTATGTTCCGCCTGGTAAAAATCTTGATAGTTCTCTTAAGAAAGGGTTTAAAGTCTATCATTTGATTGGGAAGACATATTCCCAAACGCCAATTCAGACATCTGAACTTATCGAGCATCCGATCACAGCTTTACATTTTAGTACACTAACTCAAAATGTTTTAAAGATCAGTGATAATAGTCAATCATCTTTGCTACAAAAAGTGGCAAAGGTATTAATTGAAAATTGAGAAACAGGTTTATGTTGAATATCAGCGCATCCCTGCGCCTGCTTATTGCTTAGAAGCCGAAAAATCAGCAATCTCTGACATATTTAGGATTTATTGAAGGAGGTAGAACTAGCGATCGCTCACCTAACTCGTAATATAGTTTATTTGTACTACTTTAAACACACCTCTACTTAGAACTTTGTCAAAATTTAGATGCATTTGCCCTGCCCCTGCACCTAAATCATTACAAAAAGTTACAGTTGGTAATTATTTTTAATTAACTATTTTAAATATTTCCACCGCAGAGATGCCACCTCTACTGCCCAAGGTGAATATTGTAGATTAAGCACCATCGATAGGTTGTTAGTCCTAGTCCTGTAGAAAATCAAGATAAGCTGTTCCACATCTAAGTTGCATAAATGCTAAATTAGATATATTCAAGT
>CAXUOL010000040.1:0-19685 GCA_964252435.1 uncultured Nostoc sp. | reverse complement strand
CCCCTTCTCCCAAAGGGAGAGGCTAACGCCAAGGGAGAAGACCGCGCTGCTTCACAAAGTTGCTGTATGTCTAGCTATTTATTTAGTTGCACTAATAATTAGGTATACATATTTTCAGAAAGACTGTATAATATTTATAATACTTTAAATCAACCGATAAACTGTAGTATATTATCTAACTGACGTAGATACCTGCCAGTCAATTATTTAACTGCACTAATCAGAAAACAGAATGGTTTCTTTCATCCATAGTGGGCGATCGCTCATGAACAGCTTCTGTTTTATTGCTTTCGGTTGAGTTGTGCAATCTAATAGTCTGGATTCACGATTATTACAAGGAAAAGATTTCATGAGCAACATCCAACTATACTTCGCCAAAGCCTCTACCTTCTCTCAACGTACTCGTGTCGTCTTACTGGAAAAAGGTATTGACTTCACCCCGATAGAAATTGACTTACAAAATAAACCAGATGGGTACACGCAGATTTCGCGCTATGGTAAAGTTCCAGCTATCAAGCATGGGGATGTTGAAATTTACGAGTCCGCTATCATCAATGAATATCTAGATGAAGTTTTTCCAGAACCAGCTTTATTACCCCACGATCTGGCAGCTAAAGCGATCGCTCGGATTTGGATAGACTACGCCAATACTCGCTTTGTCCCAGCTTTTAACAAATTTCTGCGCGGTAAAGATAGCACCGAACAAGAGCAAGGAAGAAAAGAGTTCACAGAAGCACTTCTATATATTGAACAAGAAGGATTAGGCAAAGGTGATTACTTGTTAGGAGATCAGTTTAACCTAGTTGATATCAGCTTCTATCCTTGGTTTGAACGTTTACCACTCTTAGAACACTTCCGTAAATTCACACTACCAGCAGAAACACCTCGTTTGCAGACATGGTGGAATCTGGTAGGCGATCGCTCCTCAATCCAAGCAGTTGCAAATCCTGTGGACTTCTATTTACAAAGATTCGCTAAAGTTCTCGGTGAACCTGTTCCCGTTGGTGCATCTCAAAAATAGGACACAGGGGTGTGGTAATGGAAGTGAATCATTAACTGTTAAGTATTGACCAAAAATTAACCAAAATCCAAAAAGGGATGACCTATGAGCTTAAATAACCAAGTTCTAGACAGACCGATTTCCCAAGAACTGCCATACGTAGAGGCCAACCTCAGTTACCTGATTCCAATGGCAGAAAAACCTGTTAACTATACCTACGAACCACCAGCCGGGATTCCTCGCACGAATGCAACTTATCAGACGTACAAACTGCCAATTTACAACGCTCGCTCCATCTCAGAAAACATCTCGTTAGATCGAGAAGGATTCGCCTTTACTGGACATGATACTAATGTCCGCAACTTTTACGATGAAGACGAAGTACGCCGTGTCTACTATCCAGAAGCCGAGCAGTTATTAAAAGAGGTGACGGGTGCAACAAAGGTAGTGATATTCGATCACACCCTTCGTAATGCTGGTAACTCCAAGCCAGGTGAGAATAATATTAAGGAACCTGCCAAGCGCGTACACAACGACTTCACTGCCAAATCAGGCTATACTCGCGCCCGTTTGGAATTAGCAGCGCGAGGTATAGATGATATTGATGCGCTACCAAAACAACGATTTGCCATTATCAATGTTTGGCGAGCGATCGCACAACCAATCCAAGAGTCACCATTAGCAGTGTGTGACGCACAAAGCATTGCAATAACAGACCTTGTAGCTGGTGATTTAGTGTATCGCGATCGCGTTGGTGAAACTTATGGAGTCACGTATAACTCCAAACATAAATGGTTGTACTTCCCGCAAATGCACAGAGACGAAGCACTATTTATCAAATGCTTCGACTCCGCAGAAGACGGACACGCCCGTTTTGCCGCCCATACAGCCTTTGAAGACCCTACTAGCCCAGCCAACGCCCCCCCACGAGAAAGCATTGAACTAAGGACATTCGTCTTTTACCCCGCATAGAGGGAACTTGACGGGATAAAGGGTAAGGGGAAAAGGGAAAGGGATTAAAAACCTTTCCCCTTTGTCCAGCCCTCACCCGGCCTTTTTGAGTTGGCAGACCACTAGCTCTCCTAAGTAACTTGCTTTTTGTCTTGATTTGTGGCAAATTACTCTATATAAATAGCGTATTCCTATCGACTTACTGTAGTTTAAGCGATTGATTTGATCGCAACTAGGGTAACTAGGTAGGAATTTAGCTTTTGGTTTGCTAATCTAGCGATCGCCGACATAAACTCAAAATGAGCCAAATTGTAGAAGAAGTTCTGGCAGCTAATCTTAGTTACACTGATAAATTCGGTGATAAAGGTAATCTCACTATACCCCCATCTCGTCGGTTTGCAATTCTCACATGCATGGATGCTCGACTTGACCCAGCTAAATTTGCTGGACTAGCTGAAGGAGATGCCCATGTAATTCGCAATGCAGGTGGACGTGCTAGCGATGATGCGATTCGCTCTTTAGTAATTTCTTACAAATTACTTGGTACGCGTGAATGGTTTGTAATTCATCACACTAATTGCGGGATGGAAACCTTCACTAATGAAATTATCAGTAATTTACTTTCTAGTAGCCTCAAAACAGCCAAGCTAGATGAAAGAGGTTGGTTAAATATTGGATCTGGGTCGGGATCAGGCGAAGGCAAGTTTATCAATTGGTTGACTATTGATGACCAAGCTAAAAGTGTCTATACAGATGTACAACGGATTCGTTTGCATCCATTAGTTCCAAGTGAAATTCCGATCTATGGTTATATCTACGATGTCAAAACAGGGCAATTGATTGAAGTTCCTGAAGCTACTAAGCTTGGTCAAGCTGCGTAGTTTGATCGTGTAACGTAAAAGTAGTATTTAATGAAGTAGCTATTTGTGTAAAAACCTCCCTTGCTGGTGAAGCATATTCGCTTATCGCAATCGGATTTCCAGTATCACTACCGCTACAAATGCGGGAATCAATGGGAATTTGTCCCAAGAGAGGCGCTTGTAATTCTGCGGCTAGTTGTTCGCCGCCACCACTACCAAAAATCGGTGTGCGTGAACCACAATCACCGCAAATTAAATAACTCATATTTTCAATGATGCCAAGGACAGGAACACCCACTTGGCGAAACATATATATATTACGTCGTACATCTGCAACAGCCACTTGTTGAGGAGTTGTCACTAAAATGACTCCACAAATTGGGCTTTCTTGGATAATTGTAATTTGAGCATCACCTGTACCGGGAGGTAAATCTATCAATAAATAATCTAATTCTCCCCATTCTACATCTTGCAAAAATTGCGTGATAATTTTATGCAATACAGGCCCTCGCCATGCCAAAGGACGATTTGCTTCTGCAAGTAAACCCACTGACATTACTTTTATTCCCTGAACTTCTAGAGGTAAAAACTTATCACCTGTGGGAGTGTTAATCACTTGAATATCAGCTTGTCTCAAACCCAACATCTGGGGAACATTGGGGCCATAAACATCAGCATCTAATAATCCTACTTTTGCACCTTGTAATTTTAAAGCTGCGGCGATATTAACGGCTGTTGTGGATTTGCCCACACCACCTTTACCACTAGAAACTGCAAGAGTTGTTTTAACACCGGGAATTGTACAAATTTGAATATAAGTTTTTTTACACCAAGATAAAGATGATAATTTAGATTGAATTTCTGGCTGTAATTGGTGCTGATGAGAACCAATATATAAACGTAAGTAAATATAGTCATCAACTATGCGTAAGTTTCGTATCATTCCCAAACTAACGATGTCATTTTTTAAGGTAGGTTCGATGATTTGTTTAAGTAGTTGGACGACTTCTTGCTGATGCACTGTAGTCATGTCTTTTGAATGTTAGAAGGGATGTTTCTGTATCTCATGTTGGTGTAAGCTCTGTCTTCGACACGCTGTTCGCGTTCGTAGAGAATTTGAAATCTGCTGTATAACCTTTAATAATTTATCAGTATGTCTTACGCACTCGTACATTACCCCAATATTAACACAGAGAATATCAATCAAATAAGGCAGAAATATGACCCACAATTTTATTTAATTGAGGCACATATTACACTTGTATTTCCCATAATCAAGTCTATTAATGAAAACAATCTCATTCTTCATATTGATAATATCTTGAGTAAGTGGAAAACATTTCCTATTTCTCTCAAAGGATTGCAAAAGTCATGGGATGAATATCTGTTTTTAATGGTTGAAGAAGGAAAAGTAGATATGGTAAAACTACACAACGAATTATATACAAGTATATTAGCTGAATATTTCAGGTATAATTTACCATTCGTTCCACATTTAACGCTAGGAAAATTTACAAAAGATAGAGATAAATTTTTGCAAGTGTTAGAAGAAGTACAATATTTAGATTTAAATTATCGTTGTTTTGTCGATACAGTCCACCTGATAAATATTGATGATGAGCAGAGGTCAATAATTTGGAGTAAAGAATTTGTATTGCAAAATTAGCAAAGCTTTGATCGGGTTGGCCCTACTGAGTTACCAGGAATGATCGCTCTGATTTAGATCCTCTGCAAAACTTCTCTCACCCAAGCTTGTTCTTCGGGCGATTGCACTATCTTTAAAGGTTGTGAATAATCAATTGCCAAGTCAAATCTAGCACGTTCGTAAACTTCGTTTAATAACCTTTGCAATTCAACTATCGGTTCAAGTTCTCCCTCACGCAAAGGTACAGGAAAAACAGGAATTGGGTTTTTTAAATCGAAAGTATATAAATCTGCGTCAGGTCTGTTGTAGCTGCGACTGACCAAGATACTATATATAACTATAATCTGTGGTCGATGCTCCGAAAATAGGCATTGGCTGCCCTTGTCTGGTGAGGTCAATTTCTACTAAGTTGGTTGCAGAAGCCAAAATTTTCTGTCGTTTGCTTTCGTAGGCGGCTCTACCTTCTTTGGAGCGTTTATTTTTGGGAGAAAGTATTTCAATCACAGCGACTACTTCTTTGGTTGGAGTTGCTCGCACCTCTAAAAATCGCTCAGTTATCTGTTCAGGTACAGGAACTTTCACTTTACTGGGTTCAGCAAGTTTCGCAGCAGTCAAAGTTGTATTGTTATCTATAATATTACGATTAGTAACTGCTACATCAGCAATTCCTACGAGTAAGATATCATCTACACTAGTGTAAACTCGCTCTTCAATAGAAACTCGGTATTTAGGAGCGATTTGGGGAGTTAGGTCATCAGCGATCGCTACAATCAAACGATTGTGAACTTGATACCAAAGTTCAGGCTGTTCCAAATACGGGTTCATTCCAGGAAATGGATTGTCCATTACACTTTCCCTTAGTTATTTACTGCTCCCTTGAGACTATTCTATCTGTTTGAATCTTCTGAATTGCCCGTTGCGCTTGGATAGACACTTCTTTGTCAGGGTCATCTAAGGCTTGTTGTAGGGGGTTAATAACGTCGGGATGAGCTAAATTTCCAAGTGCGATCGCAGCTTCTTTTCTTACATCTGCATATTCATCTGTTAATGCTTGAATTAATCTCGGCATAACTTGAATATCTGGAGTTTTTTGCAAAGCTTGTGCTGCTGATTTCCGCACTTGCCAATGTTCATCATTTAAAGCTATTTCTAATTTTGAAATTGCTTGATTATTTGCATGAATAGCCAGAGATTTAGCTGCATTCCGGCGAACTTGCCAGTCACTATCATTTGTAAGTGCTTGACAAAGTATTGTAATCACTTCTGCATCTTGTAAATGTTCTAAAGTTAAAGCAGCTGCACGACGTACACTTGCTTCCTCATCAAAGATTAAATTTAAAGCTTGCGGACATTTTTCTAGTTGATTGATATATCGCAGTGTCGTAACGGCTGCTTCTCTTAACTCAGGCTTTTTTGATTCTAAAAATGGTAAAATGTCAGGTAAAGATTGAATATCATGTATCTTCCGCAAAAGCACCAAAATATTTAATTGAATATTTACATCATTACTTTGGAGTTTATCTAGTAAAAGTAACAATTCATCTTGTGTAATTAACTCGCTTAATGCTGATGCGGCTTCAGTGCGAATATCTGTATCTGCTGAACCGAGGCATTCAATTAAGGCAGGAATGGCAACAGGATTAGCAATTTCCCAAAGGGCAGATATTGCTATTTTCTGAACAGTAATATGTTCGTCTTTTAAAGCTATAATTAAACCATCGATTGTTTCGTCATCGCCTAGATGTTGCAAGGTTTTGACAGCTACTATACGATCATTTACGTCAGGCGATCGCAACATTTCTAGCCAATGCTTGAGGTCATCATTCATTAATTTTTACCACAGATAGTTAACGTAATAAAAAGGGAATTTGCACAGTAATTGCATTGGTTGGACATTCTTTTTCACAAGGTAGACAAAACCAACACTCATCATATTTCATGTAGGCTTTGCCTGTTTCTGGATTTTTCGCCAATACATCCAAGGGACAAACTTCAATACAGGCTGTGCATTTTTCTAGACATTTCGATTCATCAACGATCACAGGAACATCTATTCTTTGATTGATTAAAGCCATAAAATAACTCCATGATTTTGTACTGAAACTGCTAAACGGTAAAAGAAATGGGGTAAGCTTGCATGAATTATCTCACGATTTTAGGTTGTTTATAGGCATTATGGAATATCGCAGAGCCAAGATAGAAGGAGGTACATTTTTCTTTACCGTTGTTACTCATAACCGCCGGGAATTTCTTTGTAATACAGAGAATATTCTGCTGTTAAGACAAGCATTCAGAGAAGTAATGAGCAAATCCCCATTTATTGTAGATGCCATTGTCATATTACCAAACCACATACACTGTATTTGGACGTTACCACTAGGGGACAGTGATTTTTCGGATCGTTGGCGATTAATAAAAAATTATTTTACCCATCATTGCGATATTCAATATCAAAGTAAAATCTCTGTATCACGTCGAAAGAAAGGTGAAAAAGCTGTTTGGCAACGCAGATTTTGGGAACATCAAATTCAAGATGAAATTGATTTCATCCGTCATGTTAATTATATTCATTATAATCCTGTCAAGCATGGATATGTTAAAGCACCTAAAGATTGGAATTATTCAAGTTTCATTTTGTATGTAAACAAAGGAATTTACGATATAAATTGGGGGTCAGGGATAGAGATAGAATTTTCCGAAGATGTAGGAAATGAATAATATATTTGTAGGTTGGGTGGAGGCGCAAGTTAGTATCTTGGCAACACAATGAACAATTTATATTGCGCCGTAACCCAACATCAAGCGATATTAATCTTAGCGAATAATTAAATATATAAAATAGGTTTAGCATTGATTTTATCCAAGAAATTGAAAGATTATTATAGTGTGAATATTTTCTGTTTTCCCGATATCATTTGTTGGGTTCCACTACGTTCCACCCAACCTACGGGAGATAGCGATCGCACTAGCAATTCTCTCTACATCTTTAATCTCAGCTTGTCTAATTTTAATTTTATCACTTACACTAACTTTGTTTATCATAATTTAATTTTAAATTACAATTATTTAGTTATCCAGCGTTGCACGGATAAAACGATAGCCTATATCAATCTCTGTCAAATTGTGAATATCACCATATTTTTTGCTCCATTCTCCACTACTTAAATCTGCTGCAAGTAACTTTACTCCTTGCTCTCCTAAGTTTTGATTAGCTAAAGCAAAAGATGATATTCCTGCACGTACTTCTGGTTGAAGATATAACTCTGGTCGTCTCCAGGCTGCTGCTGCGAATAAATCAGATAAATCGTATGGTAACAAAAGGGGTATGGCTTCAACACGCCTTTTAGTATTACTCTGAATTAAATTAACCTGTTCGTTAAGTGGTAAAAATCGTAACGCATCTTCCCACAAAAACGGAAAATAATCATAAAGCCATATTTTCTGAGCTAATCTAATATCAAAAGTTAACAAAATTATTGCCCCATCTCTAATTATTCTGTGCATTTCCTGAAAAGCTTTTTCGAGATGAGAAAAGTGATGAATTGCCAGGATACTTACAACAGCATCAACAGAGTTATTTAGTAGAGGTAAATTTTCTGCATAGCCAGTAAACCACTTAATTTGCTGATGTTCTACTGCTTGTTTTTGCATAACTACAGAAGGTTCAACAGCATTAACAATAAATCCTTTATTAGCTAGCGCTAGACTGTAACTACCAGTACCAGCGCCGATATCAGCAATAATGCTACTTTTGGGTAAATTGAGTAAATCAATTAATTTATTGACAATACGGATATCAGTAACGCGAGTTTTTGAGTATTGTTGACCAATTGAATTATATATAGACATATTATAAAATTCCTTAAAATCATTTACAACAAACTATTTAAAATCTAACTTTAGATGAATAAATAAAAAATCTGTTAGTTAAAAAGTTCCAGCAAATTTAAGAGTTCACTTATCATAAACTTTGGTTTTGCTTCTTGTGGTAAATTTTGATTTTTTCTGTTGTAATAGCAAAAATCCATTTTGACTTGTGTTGCTCCCGCATAGTCGTGCTTTAGAGAATCTCCAACGTAAATAACTTCTGCTGACGTTAAATTTAACCTAGATAAAGCATGATGGAATATCTCAGGGGATGGTTTAGCAAAACCAATTGCTTCAGAAACTACAACTGCTTCAAAAAAATGCTCAATTCCAGCAGCTTGCATTCTCGGTAGTTGCGCTGATACAAACCCGTTTGTAATGACAGCTAAACGATAATTGCGTGCGAGAACAGTTAGCACTTCATTTACATCAGGTTCCATTACAGCAAAATGATTAAAAATATACCAAAAACTTTGACTAAGATTGCTGATTTGATCTGTTTGTATATCTAATTGAGCAAGTGTACTTCGATAAGACATCTCGATTAGCTCACTAAGAGAAAAGATTTCTCGCTGTCTCCAATACTTGGAATTATAAGTTTCAAAGACTTGCAGAAAAATAGTCTCACTGATTCCATTTAAATCTAAAGATACTGCACAATCTTCCAATGCTCCTAGAATAGCTTGGCGTTCACATAGCTCAAAATTCAACAGTGTATTATCGAGATCAAAAATTATTGCTTCATAGAGCATTTTAATAGACATTCATTTAACAGCAACATTGTAGACTTCTTTGACTGCATCTACTTTCACGATGTAAGGATCTACAGGACGCTTAAACAATACCATTTCCCCTAACTCATCTTTCTTTAAGTTGACATGACAAAACCACTCATCATCATTCTTTTCGGGGTAATCTAAACGGTAATGATAAAGTCCCCAACGAGTTTCTTGACGATATAATGATGCTCTGGCTGCCATTTCTGCACAGTCTCGAATAAAATGCACTTCCATAGAGCGCATTAATTCATGGGGGTCACGAGCGCCCATTACATCTAATGTTTGTTGATATTGAACAAAATGTTTCAAGCCAATATCAATTTTATTACCTGTTTTTGGTGGTTGCAGATAATCATTCACTAAGCGTCTTAATTTATATTCGACTTGGGTGTGAGGTACACCATTAGGGCGAGTTAGAGGTGCATAAATTCTGGCTTTTTCAGCTTCTAAAAAATCTGTATCTGGTTCAATAAAATCTAAATTTTGGATATATTCAATGGCATGAGTTCCGGCTATGCGACCAAAAACAAATGCTCCAATCATGTAATTATGGGGAACGCTGGCCATGTCTCCAGCTGCATATAAACCTGGGATGGTTGTTTGAGCATTTTCATTCACCCACACACCAGAAGCACTATGACCACTACATAAGCCTATTTCAGAAATGTGCATCTCTACGCCGTGAGTGCGGTAATCTTCATTTCTACCTTGATGAAAACGTTCTCTACTTGGTCGTTCATTCGCCCAGAGTATAGATTCTATCTCTGCAATTGTATCTTCATCAAGATGGGTCATTTTCAATTGGACTGGCCCTTTTCCAGAATTTAATTCTTTCCAGATTTCTAACATCATTTGACCACTCCAATAGTCACAGCTAATGAAGCGATTTCCTTCGGCGTTAGCAGTATGCGCGCCAAAAGGCCCGGCGACATAAGCACAGGCGGGGCCGTTGTAATCTTTGATTAAAGGATTAACTTGAAAGCATTCAATATTACTAAGTTCTGCACCTGCATGATAAGCCATTGAATAGCCATCTCCGGCATTAGTAGGATTTTCATAAGTGCCGTAGAGATAGCCGGAAGCAGGTAATCCTAATCTGCCACAAGCACCTGTACACAGAATAACTGCTTTAGCTTGAATGACAATATAATCTCCGTTTCTAACATCAAATCCCACCGCACCAATAGCACGTCCTGCTTTGACTAACACACGGGTTGCCATGACGCGATTTGTCACTTTGACTTTGTGGCGTTTAACTTGTCGGGTAAGAATTGTTTTGAGGTCTTTACCTTCTGGCATGGGTAAGACATATTTACCCACACGATGCACTTGTTTTAAATCATAGTTGCCTTGGGCATCTTTTTGAAATTTCACACCCCAACTTTCTAATTCTTGGATGACTTCGTAACCTAATTTGCCTGTTTGATAAACGGCTTTTTGGTTGACAATCCCATCGTTAGCAAGGGTGATTTCGCGCACGTATTGTTCTGGTGTGGAATGTCCGGGAATGACTGCGGTATTCACGCCATCCATACCCATTGCGATCGCACCACTCCGTCGGATGTTAGCCTTTTCTAAAATCAGCACTTCTGCATCGGGATTCGCTTGTTTGGCTTTAATTCCAGCCATTGTCCCAGCTGTACCGCCACCAATGACAAGTACATCCGTTTTTATTTGTTGGGTGTTGATGTCCATAAGCTTTTGCGAGTAGGGAGGAACTTCTAAGATTTATTACCGTTCCAAACGATATCTTTGACTTGGATTTGCTTGGGAACTAGCTTGATTTTGTAAAAAGTATCGGCAATGTTTTGTTGCTGAGTGATTACCTCATCTGTTAGCGGTAAAACGCCATACTTTCGTCGTTTTTCGGCATTTTCTAATGCTGCTGCGGGAATACCTAACTCTGGTTCTAAAAACTTGGCAACTTCTTCTGGATTATTTGTTGCCCATTTGTTTACAATGCTTACTTCATCTAACAGGGTTTTCAACAAATCTGGGTGAGAATTAACAAACTCTTGACGCGCAAGATAGTAACCCCGATTCGGTGCTAAATTTGTCGCATCTGTTAATGTCCTAACCTTTGTGTCGTGTTCAACTGCTGCTAGGTAAGGGTCCCAAATTGCCCAAGCATCAACGTTACCACCAGTAAATGCAGCACGGGCATCTGCTGGTGTTAGATGTGCTGGTTTAATGTCACTATACTTTAATCCGGCAGCTTCTATAGCTTTGACAACAAGATAGTTAGTGTTCGAGCCTTTAGCAAAGGCTAATTTTTTCCCTTTAAGGTCAGCAACCGTTTTGATTGGTGAATCTTTCGATACAATAATTGCTTCGGCTTTGGGACTCCAAGGATCATAAGCAACATAAAGCAAGGGAGTACCTCCGGCTTGGGCAAATATTGGTGGTGATTCACCTGTATAGCCAAAGTCAATACTACCTGCGTTCATTGCTTCTAGCATGGGTGGACCGGCGGGAAATTCTGCCCATGTCACCGAAGCACCAGCAGTCTTTAAAGTTTGCGCTAAATTGCCTCGGTTTTTGAGAGCACTGAGGATAGTTGCCGCTTTTTGATAGCCGATACGAACTACCACACCTTGATTTGCTGTCTGTGTTGCTACAGAGTTACCTGTATTGTTGGCAGAACACGCAGATATCACAAGAGTCAAACTTAACCCACAGGTAAAGAATAAGGCAAATATGCCAATTCTAGATATTTCATAATTCTGAAGAAAGCTGCTGACAATCCTCATCAGTCGATGTGGTAAATACTTAGCGAACATACGTACATTAAACTACAAGCAATATAATACTACGACAAATAGAGCAATTTACCGTATTTTACTAATAAAATATTCACATAGATAAGCCGCAAATGCAAGATCCGAAAAAGTATGCCTATAACCCACATTCCGCACTTCAAATTGAAGCACAAAGAGATTACATCAAGAGAAAAGCAAAAAATCAGGATGATGAAGACTCATAGTACTGAACGAATCTACAGCATGAAAATAAATCATCAAACACAATATATTTGACGGTTATGTAAGCACTAAAAATTTGAGGATCAATTACTGTTCCGTCGATGTTGATAAATTTTTCTTCACTCTAAAAAAGTTGTTTAACTTAAGAAAGCAGATAATATTTTTGACAAGATGATGGTAGACAGTTCAAAATAAAATGACGTTCTGATGTTAAATTAACAACTTGATTAACACCATTTAAAGTCAAAAGATGAATTCCTTGAAAACATTGAAATACCCATCTTAATGTCCGAGAAATCGTTAACTTCCCTAGTTGATTTTTGATGCCGATTTTGATTCTTTTTAAGCTTTATCAACTAGGGCGTGTTTTAAAACACGCCCTAGCTTCCATTATTATCTGGCTATAGTTTTAAAACACGCCCTAGCAACCACTACTATGTACTAGATAATACTCGTTTATCTTGTTGCTAAAACATCAAAAAGATAAGCATTCTAGCTTTTAGCGTTAGATCACGATCTTTGTGGAATTGTTTCATGTCTTAAAGTTTGGCAAACGGTATACTTTGTAATATTAAAGTTGTTAATGACACTCATTGGGAGAGAGTTGAATGATTACCCTACCTGGAGTTGCCATCTTAAGCAAAATCTATGAAAGTCCAGCAACTCTAGTGTATCGGGGTATTAGAGAGCAAGATAACTGTGCAGTTGTCGCTAAAGTCCTCAAGCAAAATTATCCTTCTCCAGGGGAATTAACTCGCTACAGGCAGGAATATGAAATTACCCATTCCCTCAACATCGATGGCGTAGTTAAGGCATATAGCCAGCAGGACTATCAGCGCACGCTCGTTATCCTTTTAGAAGACTTTGGCGGCGAGTCTTTAGAACGCTTGCAGCAGCGATCCGACTTTTACCCCATGCCCTTATCGAATTTTTTTGGGCTGGCGATCGCCATTACAGAGATTCTGGGCAGAATCCATGCTGCTAATGTGATTCATAAAGATATCAATCCTAGCAACATCGTCCTGAATCCGAAGACTGGCGTTGTCAAAATGATTGATTTTGGGATTGCCACCCGATTCAGCCGCACCAATCCAAGATTTAAAAGTCTCCATCTTCTGGAAGGAACCCTTGCCTACTTATCTCCAGAGCAAACTGGGCGCATGAACCGGATGCTCGACTACCGCAGCGATTTTTACTCGCTAGGCGCAACATTTTACGAACTTTTGACCGGACAGTTGCCGTTTCCCGCTACAGACATCCTAGAACTGGTTCATTGCCATATTGCCAAACAGCCCGTTCTCCCACACGAACTGAATTCTACAATTCCCAAACCTGTTTCCGAGATAATTTTGAAACTGATGGCGAAAAATGCCGAGGATCGCTATCAGAGTGCCTGGGGCATCAAAGCGGATTTAGAACGCTGTGCCCGGCAATTAGTAGAAATTGGTCAAATTGACTACATCCAATTAGGACTTCAAGATATTTCCCAGCAATTTCAAATTCCCCAAAAACTGTACGGACGAGAAGCAGAAATTGGCGCATTATTAGCGGCATTTGACAGAGTAGCTGGAAGGAGACACGAAGAAAATTCTCCACAACTCAACGTCGAGATGATGCTAGTTTCTGGTTACGCGGGAGTAGGCAAATCAGCATTGGTGCAGGAACTCTACAAACCCATCACGGCAAAGCGGGGCTATTTTGTTTGGGGTAAGTTCGACCAATTTGATCGCAATATTCCCTACAGCGCGATCGCCCATGCCCTGCAACAATTGGTACAACAACTACTAGGGGAACCAGACGAGCAAGTGCAACAGTGGCGCAATCGCCTGCTGACGGCATTGGGAAGCAACGGACAAATCATCATTGATGCGATAAGAGAAGTTGAGCTAATTATTGGCAAACAGCCACCCGTACCCTCTGTTGGAGCAATTGAAGCACAAAATCGCTTCAATCTAACGTTTCAAAATTTTGTGCGGGTGTTTTGTTCAAAAGAACATCCCCTGGTCATCTTCTTAGACGATTTGCAGTGGATCGACTCAGCCACGCTGAAGTTAATCGAGTTAATATTACTCGACGAGCAAACCCAATATCTATTTTTGATTGGAGCCTACCGAGATAATGAAGTGACTCCATCGCATCCATTGGTATTGACACTAGAGAAACTCAGAAAACAAGGAGCAATATTTCAGGAGATTATTTTAGCACCCTTAACGCCCGAACCGTTGAGTCAATTGATTGCCGAGACGTTACATCGCAATATTGACACCGTTTGTTCCCTAGCCCAATTAGTATTACGCAAAACTGAGGGTAATCCCTTCTTTGTCAATGAATTTTTGCGAATGCTGTATAGCGAAAATCTGTTGACATTTGATGCAAAACAGTTGATCTGGCAGTGGGACATTGCTCAGATTGAAGCCCAAGATATTGCTGATAATGTAGTGGAGTTACTGCTCTTAAAGCTGAAAAAACTACCAGAAAAAACACAGCAAATTCTCCGTTTAGCCGCTTGTGTTGGCTCTGAATTCGATTTAGATACTCTAGCGATCGTTCGTGAGCGATCGCCGAAAGCAATTTCTCTAGATTTACTAGCAGCTATCCAAACTGGATTAATTCAGCCTATATCTGAATTAGACGAAAACTTGTTAGTTCAAGACTATAAGTTTTTGCACGATCGCGTACAGCAAGCTGCTTATGCCTTAATTGATGAGTCACACAAACAAGTTGTTCATCTTCAAATCGGTCGTAATTTACTCGAAAAAACTTCACAAGAGCAGCGATCCGAGCGACTGTTTGAAATCGTCGATCATCTCAATCGAGGAAATGAGCTGATCGCCGAACGAGCAGAACGAAATGAAATTGCCAGATTGAATTTAATCGCAGGTCAGAAAGCAAAGGCAGCAACGGCTTATGAAGCAGCTCTTAAGTATTTTAAAACAGGGCTGAAACTCCTAGATACAGACAGTTGGCAGAGCGAGTATGACCTAACCTTGGCACTATACTCACAAGCAGCAGGAGCAGCGTATCTTCACGGTTGCTTTGATGAGATGGAACAATTCGTAGAAGTGGTACTCGATCGCGCTAAAACAGCGATCGAGAAAGTGCAGGTTTACGATAGCAGAATCCAAGCATTTTTGTCACAGGGCAACCTGAAAGAAGCACTTAAAATTGGGCTGGAAGTGTTAAAGCTCCTAGAAGTAGACTTAATAATAACTCCAAGTCAGTTAGATGTTGAAAGAGAATTGGAGAAAACATCTGCAATACTTGCTGGACGAGAAATTGAAGACTTAATTAATCTGCCAAAGATGACTGCACCAGAACCGCTGGCAGCAATGTATATCCTGGCGAATATCACGGGTGCTGCATGTATGGTGTCACCAGCACTACTGATACTGATTGAGTGCAAAATGGTAAATTTATCGATCGACTACGGTAACGCTACCTGGTCACCAATGAGTTATTCTAACTACGGATTTGCTCTATGTGGAATTGTTCAAGACATTGAACTCGGTTATAAATTTGGCAAATTGGCTCTGGACTTGGCAGAACGATTGAATACCAAAAAAGGGAATGCTAAAGCATTAATGGTATCGAGTGCCCACGTTATGCACTGGAAGTTACATTTTAGGAAAACAATACCAAAGCTGATTGATGCTTATCAAAACGCAGTGGAAACCGGAGACTTTGAATTCGCTGGCTATGCTGCATATTATGCATGTTGTCGCTCGTTTTTTGTTGGTGAGGAACTTACCCAACTGGAACAACAAACGGCAGCTTACAGCAAAGCAGTCAGACAAATCAGACGAGAAAATCCCTCTAATTGGATTGCAGGGTTGTGGCAGACAATTCTTAATCTGCTAGGTAGGTCTGAGAATCCCAGCCGTTTAATGGGTTGTGTCTATGATGAAGAGCAGGCGTTACCACACGCTATTGCAGTAAAAGACGGACATGAAATTCAATTCTTTTATTTATTCAAAGTTATATTGTGTTATCTATTTGAGAATTATCATCAAGCTGCACAAGCTGCTGTGTTAGCCAGGCAGTATTTTGAAGAGATAACAGCAATATCGGTTTTGCCTTTATTCTGTTTCTACGATTCTCTGGTGCTTTTGAGCATATTGGTTGAGGCTTCAAGCTCCCAAAAAGCAGCTTGGCTAAGTTGTGTTAGTATCAACCAAGAAAAGGTGCAAAAACGGGCAGAACACGCCCCCATGAATTATTTACATAAATTTCATCTAGTCGAAGCAGAGAAAGCGCGAGTCTTGGGGCAATTTCTTGAGGCTGAAGAGTTTTATGAACGAGCGATCGCGGGTGCTTCTGAGAATGGGTTTATCCAAGAAGAAGCATTAGCTTATGAGTTAGCAGCTAAACATTATCTGGCACGAGGTCGGGAAAAGATTGCCCAAACATACATGAAAGAAGCGCACTACTGCTACGATCGCTGGGGTGCAAAAGCTAAAGTTAAAGATTTAGAAAATCGCTATGGACAGTTTTTTTCTCAGTCTTATAGGGAAGCTCCCACGTCAACTTCCACTACCTCTAATACCTCAAACATCGCTTTAGATTTAGCGGCGGTGATGAAAGCATCCCAGGCGATTTCTCGTGAAATTGAATTAGAGCAGTTGCTTCATTCCTTAATGCAGATATTAATTCAGAATGCTGGCGCTCAAACCGGATTTATAATTTTGGAAAACGCAGGAGAATGGGTAATTGAAGCAACTGGTCAACTAAATGATAGTGATGATGAGAATGTCTACGCTACACAAGTGCTGCAATCCGTTCCGATTATAAATCGCCTGCCTGAATCAATTATTAATTATGTAATTCGGACTCATGAAACTATTATCTTAAATGATGCGACTCGTGAAGGTAGTTTTATCAACGATCCATACATTCAACACAACCGAACTAAATCTATTTTCTGTTTGCCGCTACTCAATCAAGCTCAGCTGGTTGGCGTGTTGTATTTAGAAAATCAATTAGCAGTTGGGGCATTTACACCCGAACGAACGCAAGTTTTACATTTATTATCGACTCAGGCAGCGATCGCGATCGAAAATGCTAAACTCTACTCCAAGCTGCACGCTAGCCAAAGCAAAATGACTCAATTTCTTGAAGCTGTCCCAGTGGGAATTGGAGTCGTAGATGCAGCGGGTCGCCCAACCTACTCCAATCAACAGGCAATTCAGCTATTGGGTAAAGGGAGCGATCCTACTGTGACACCGGATCGACTTGCAGAAGTTTATCAAATTTATTTAGCGGGAACGGATCGACCCTATCCGACTGAGAAAATGCCGATCGTGCGGGCATTGAGCGGCGAACGCACTAGGGTTGACGATGTAGAAATTCGCCAAAACAACGCCATAATTCCAGTTGAGGTGTGGGGAACTCCAGTTTATGACGAACAGGGCAATATAGCCTATGCGATCGCCACCTTTCAAGACATTACCGAGCGCAAACAAGCCGAGAAATTACTAGCTGACTATAACCGGACTTTAGAGCAACAGGTCGCCGAACGAACAGCAGCGTTACAGAAAAGTGAAGCGAATTATCGCAACTTAGTTCAAACCGCAAACTCAATCATTCTTCGCTGTGATGCACAAGGACGGATTCAATATCTGAACGATTACGGGCTGAGATTTTTTGACTATGAGGAACATCAGATTTTAGGGCGTACCTTACTCGAAACAATCGTTCCAGAAATCGAAACCTCTGGACGCAATCTCAAACAATTCATCTACGATGTATATTACAATCGTCTCGACCCTACCTCTTACCTGCAAATGGAGAATGAAAACCTGTGCCAAGATGGCAGACGGGTTTGGGTTTCCTGGTCGAATCAAGCAATTTTGAATGAACAGGGAGATTTAGTTGAAATTTTATCGGTTGGTAATGACATCACCCAGCGCAAACAAGCAGAAGAGGCATTACAGCGCAGTGAAACTAAGTTCCGCAACATCTTTGAAAACTCACAGGTCGGCATCTTTCGATCACGCCTCTCGGATGGATTAGCTATCGATGCGAATCAACGCATTGCAGAGTTGTTTGGCTTTGATTCACCCGATGAGATGATTGGGATCGTATATTCCACAGACTTTTATGTAAATCTGTGCGATCGCCAACAAGTCGTTGAATTGCTGCAGCGTCATGGTGACCTGCAAAACGTTGAAATTCAGATGCGAAAACGAGACGGCACAACGTTTTGGGGGCTTCACTATTTTCATCTGAATGCAACCGATGGATATATGGAAGGTGTGATTACTGATATTAGCGATCGCAAACGTGCGGAGTCAGCTTCGATTTTGGAAGAACGCAACCGGATGGCACGGGAAATACACGATACGTTAGCGCAAGCCTTTACAGGCATTGTGCTGCATAACGGAACAGCGATAGAGCTAATGACAAAAAAACCACAGACGGCTCAGGCACACATGGAAACGGTGGATGAATTAGCCCGCACTGGACTGACTGAAGCGCGGCGATCGGTGGCGGCGCTGCGACCTAAACTGTTAGAGTCGGGAGACTTATTGAGTGCCCTCAAACACCTAACCACGCAAATGAAATCTTCCACCGATACTCATATTACCTGTGAAGTCATCGGTACAGCCTACTCTTCATCACCTGATGTAGAGAATAATCTACTACGCATTGGACAAGAAGCCCTAACCAATGCGATTAAATATGCCCATGCTACAGAGATTCAAGTTGAATTAGTTTACGAGGAAATGCAGTGCTGTTTACGAATTAGAGACAACGGGCAGGGATTTGACACTAACCAAATAATGATGAATCAAGGATTTGGCTTATTAGGGATGAGCGAACGGGCAGAGCGTATTGGCGGTGAACTGATCGTCAACAGTCAGCCTGGTTGGGGCACAGAAATTGTTGTGATTGTGAATCGGGGGTAAGCTGTCATGAGTCTAGTTATTCGCGTTCTGATTGTTGAAGATCATGCCATCGTCCAGCAAGGATTAGCAGCCATCATCAATGAAGAATCCGATATGACTGTTGTGGGTCAAGCCAAGGACGGGATTGAGGCGATCGCATTATTTTGCCAAACGCAACCCGATGTCACCCTCATGGACTTACGAATGCCCCAGATGGGAGGCGTTGAAGCGATTAGTACGATTTGCGCGGAATTTAAAACAGCCCGCATTATGGTATTGACGACTTATGACGGAGATGAGGATATTTATCAAGGGCTACGGGCAGGGGCAAAGGGATACCTGCTGAAGGACTGTAGACCTAGCGAATTGCGAACTGCTATTCGTACCGTTCATGAGGGGCAACAGTATATTCCACCGCATGTCGCTGCCAAATTAGTACAGCGCATGAATCATCCAGAATTGAGCCAGCGTGAGTTAGAGGTGCTTCAATTGGTGGCACAGGGTATGAGCAACCTGGAGATTGGTACTACTTTGAATGTTAGCGAAAGCACGGTCAAATCAAATATCAACCGGATTTTAAGCAAGTTAGGGGCTAAAGATCGCACCCAGGCAACCATTATCGCTTTAAAGCGAGGAATTGCTAGTCTTTAGTTTCATTATTCCAACTTACAGCTATTTTCAGGTAATTGAACCACAAACTAAGTTAGACTGAAGAAAT